>NZ_JAMPJZ010000100.1:0-16564 GCF_039961835.1 Trichocoleus sp. ST-U1 | reverse complement strand
ACTGAAGTATTGTTACTAATTCCTACTTGAAATTTGCCCGTTTTTTTGTAGTGAATATAAGCAAGCACGTTTTGGTAAATGCTTTCACCAAATATATTAAACCCTTTAATTTCTATACTGTTAAATCCCTGGCTATGCATTAAGCTTGTTAATTCTTGCGGCTCAATAAACTTATTCCAATCGTGAATACCACGAGGAATTTCCTGCAAAATATTTTCTAATAGCCAAATCATTATTAATTTGGAGGCGAAAGTTTTATTAATTGTGTCAAATAAAAACAAGCCGTTTGGCTTTAAAATTCTATAAATTTCAGAAAGTGTCTGACGTAAATCTGCAATATGCTCTAAAACATCAACACAAACAACAATATCAAAAGTATTGGCACTATAAGGGAGGTTTTCAGAATATCCCTGTTGATAGTCAATCTGAAGTCCGCTTAGAGATGCGTGATCTTGAGCTTGTTGAATACATTTAGCAGATTGGTCGATTCCTGAGACTTTTACTCCTCTTTTCGCCATAAATTCGCAGGTAAATCCGCCGCCACATCCAACATCTAAGGCTTGCAATCCCTGCCAATTTGAAACATAGCGGTCAAAAAAATCAAATCGGGGTTGATTGAGATGATAGAGAGCATAGATTTTCTCATCTTCCTGCCACCACCTATCTGCACTCAAATCATAAAATTTTAAGTCGTTTTTTTTCAAGTGTTTGCTTTGCATCCTGTATGTGGGAAGGTTGATAGGACAAACGCATCTAAGGTAATTTTAGTCGCTGCTTCAGTGGGAAAATTATGCTGACATTGCGAACTCAATCATTCCACTTCTAGCCTATCGGCATCTAGTAGGATGTCCTTTATGAAAGGTAGCGATCGCTATCTTCGCTGCATCTGAGCGATAATAGCTAGCGTATACTGCCCGCAGCCACGCTTCTCGCTTTGTCTCCAGAAGCATAAATCTTATAATCTAAAATCAAAAATATTATCACAAGCCTCGTACAATGAAATATTGCTGGGAATATTGCTGGGACTCAAGGAGCTGATTTTATGCCACAGGCAGTGGGAACGATTGAAACGTTAGGGTTCCCAGCTGTACTAGCAGCAGCAGACGCCATGGTTAAAGCTGGTGCAGTCACGCTGGTTCATTATGCACTTGTAGAAAAAGGGAACTTTATGGTCTCCGTTCGGGGAAAAGTTTCTGAAGTCAACATCGCTGTTGAGGCAGGGATTAAAGCCGCAGAGACAGTCTACGGAGGTCAAGTGATCTCCCACTACATCATCCCCAATCCTACGGAAAATGTTGAAACTGTTATGCCCATTCATTTCACCCAAAAAGTTGAACAGTTCCGTATGTCGTAGTTGGTTAACAATCGGAACTTAATTGCGAGTAGACATTGCCAGCTATCCCAGCAATTATTGGGATTTTGTTTACTCGATTGTTTGGTCTTTTGTCAAGTCAAAAAGTGGGAAAGTAAAGGCAAGGGGCATTTCCATCCAAAGGTGCATCGAAAATTCGTACAATTAGTTCTTAGCTCTACGTAACTCAATTAAATTCAAATTCAGGAGATAGCCAATGCCACAGGCAGTTGGATCGATAGAAACGAAAGGCTTTCCTGCTGTCCTAGCAGCGGCAGATGCGATGGTTAAAGCTGGAAGAGTTACCCTAGTCGGATATATCCGAGTTGGTAGCGCCCGTTTTAATGTCAATATTCGGGGGGATGTTTCAGAGGTGAAAACCTCAATGGAGGCGGGAATTGCCGCAGTAGAAAAAGTTTATGGTGGCGTTGTAGAATCCTGGGTGATTATTCCCCGTCCCCATGAAAATGTCGTCAGTGTACTGCCAATTGGCTTCACTGAAGACGTGCAACAGTTCCGAGATGCTGTCGAACAGCCGATAGTCCGCAGGTAGTGGAAACATCTGTTAGCGAAAGGCGCGTAAGCAGCGCCTGCTGAGTAGAAAGACTGCCTGCAAGAGAGCGTCCAAAATCATAGCTGCTGTTACAACCCGTTTTCTTCAAGAAAATGGGTTTTTTTAGCAATATTTTTTGAATAAGACTCACTTTCCCTTTAAACCGGAGAAAACCTCTCTCTTACAAGTGGTTAATGATGTTCGTTTTTCACCTCACCCTAAAGGTAATTTCTTAAACCCTTGATTCGTCAGGGTTCTAAAATTTGGAGTTTCTCGTCTCGTGAAAATTTCGTGACGCTAGCATCGTACAAATACTGACAAAAACTAGAAATTACTAAATCTTTACTAAAATTCCCTATGTTTTTATCAGAACTATACAAATAATGCCGTAGTTGTATATAAAAATTGATGAATTGTGAATATTACTACCAGACTTAGCTAAATTAGTGGAGCCAGATATTGCAAACATTACTTGCTAAAGCTTCATCGGTAGGTACTCGCCCTGAAATCGAAGTGCTGCTAATCTGTGCCAGTACTCGGATGGAATTGGAAAGAGTTGAGCGGCTAGTCACTTTACTCCAGGAAAATCATATAGATTGGGCAGAACTGATGCAAATGGCGACTGAGCATAGGGTGATGCCACTTTTGTATTGGAACCTAAACAGCACCTGTCCGGAAGCGGTTCCGAAGAATATTCTGGCTAAGTTGCGGGCTGATTTTCAAACCCTCACGCGACGCAGCCTATTTTTGAGCGGCGAACTGGTTAGACTCGTAAATCTATTTGAAGCACAAGGAATTCCGGTTCTACCTTTCAAAGGGCCAGTATTAGCCGCTTCTGCCTACGGTAATTTGTTGAGAAGACAGTTCTGGGATTTAGACATTCTGGTGCAAGAAAGAGACATCGAAAGGGCAAAGGCGCTGTTTTTGTCTCAAGGATACCAGATGAAAATCGAGCGCATCGAAGTGACTCAAGAACAGGAAGCGGCTTTTGTGCGATCGCCTCATATTCATCAATTTGTACGCGAAGCCGCCTATCCATTTAGAAACCACCAGAAAGGAGTGTTGGTGGAACTGCACTGGGGAGTAATGCCAAAGTATTTTTCTTTTCCCATCGATTCTAAAGAATTGTGGGATGACCTGGAGCCAGTCTCCATTGCTGGAACGACAGTTCCCAACCTCTCGCCAGAGAATTCGTTGCTAACGATTTGCGGACACGGAACCAAAGACTGTTGGACGCAACTGGCAAGAATCTGCGACGTAGCCGAACTTATCCGCAGCCATCCGCAGCTAGATTGGGTCAAACTGATGCAGCAAGCTAGCGCCAAGGGCGGTCAGCGAATGTTGTTTATAGGTTTAAGGCTGGCACATCGTCTTCTAGGAACTGCCCTGCCAGATGATGTTTGGCAAAAGATTCAGGCTGACCCAGCGGTAGAATTGCTGGCGGCTGAAGTATGCGAACAGCTTTTCCGTTCGTCGGACGGATCTGTTAAAGACGGGACAACCACCCGCTTCCATTTAAAAGCCAGAGAACGCCTAATTGACAGGGTGCGGTATTCTCTGAAATTAGCAATCACGCCGACTACTACCGACTGGTTGCTACTACCCTTGGCGGAATTTCCAGCTTTCCTTTACTATTTGCTGCGACCACTCAGGCTAATAGGAGAGCAAATATTAAAAAGATTCAAGGTGAGTAAAAAAAACTTATGATTTTCATGCTTAAACTATAAAATTTATTCCTTAATCAAAATGGTAGTAAGTAAGGAATAAATCTTTTTCAATTTTAAACCGGATACATATTATGAGCTTTAAATTTAAACTAAATCAAAAGTTCATAATATGTATTTTGTAATAACTAATATTATTTAAAATCGTTAATTTATAATATAAGCGGAATCATTATAAAGTCTATAAGTTTAGTAATAAACCTAATTAGTTATACCTTGACATTAGAATATCTCAAGGTTAGCTTAGGGTTAAGAAAAGCGAAACAAAGCTTGGTAGTATAGCAAAAAAATCATGAATCATTCAGAGATATTTAAGGCGAATGCTCCTAAAGTTGTCCACGAAACGATTGATGGTGAAGTTGTAATCGTCAACTTGGATAAGGGAGATTATTATAGCTTAGTAAAAGTTGGAGCTGATATTTGGGAAGAAATTATTAAAGGGACTTCCAAAAGCAATATTATCCAAAAAATAATCCAGTGCTATGATGGCGATCGCCAAAATATTGAAAATACTGTCAATGATTTTATTGCCAGATTGCAGCAAGAAGAACTCATTACTCTTGATGGCACAGAAGATCCTAAAAATTTAAATATAGACAGCGCACCAAGCACCACAAACGACAATCCTGAAAAGCTCAGCTTTTCACCCCCAACTTTAGAAAAATATACAGATATGGAAGAATTGCTAGCTTTGGACCCCATTCACGAAGTGAATGAGGTGGTGGGCTGGCCTAATGTTAAAGTTGAAGCCTGATTTAATCAGCATTTGGCATCATTATCAGCAGCTTCAAAGTGTGTTGGGAAGGGGCAGTCGTCAGGATTTGCCCCTAGGTTTCAGCTAATTCCTTAAGTTTTTTCAACATGATGACTAACGAGTTGGCATCTGAGATTGCCACTAAAACAGAAGCGAAAGACCCTTTAGCCTTTTTTAATACGGTTTATGAATTATACGAAAAAGCTGAGGCTGCATCTGGTTCTATTGACCGTTTTTATTGCTTAGGCGGGTTTAAAATTCGGTTGCGTTTTGCTGGTTCAGCTTTAATTTCCTACATGACACCTGCTTTAGGACATTTAGCGACAGAAGCCGTTTCAGATCCAGCGCTGACAGTTTGTTTGTGGGATAGCGCCTCGACAAACACCGTAATGCCACCTCCACCTTGGCAAATAAATCATCATCATCCAAAGCGTGGGGAAATTATCGGGTTTACTAATGAGCGCATTCATACCAGTTTCCAATGGGGAGCGTTTGCGTTAAGTATTTTAGATAGCGATCGCAACCTGGGAATCTATTGGGTTGAGACAACCGAACAACTTCCTTACTGGGAGGCAGGTTCTCCGCTACGGACAATTTTTAACGTCTGGATGAGTAAGCGGGGACTGCAACTGGTTCATGCGGGTGCAGTTGGAATGCCCAGTGGCGGCGTGTTGCTAGTCGGAAAAGGGGGGTCTGGTAAATCAACTACAGCTTTAACCTGCCTTAACTCTGAGCTTTTCTATGCCAGCGACGACTATAGTTTGATTACTTCCGACCCCACTCCAACTGTTTTTAGCATTTACAGCACTGGCAAAAAAAATGCCGATGATGTTCAAAGATTACCCTTTCTGGCTAAGGCGATTAGCAATAGCGATCGCTTAGATTCGGAAAAAGCGCTTTATTTCATCAACGACCATTTTCCCGAAAAAATCTTGCCCAGTTTTCCTCTTCGAGGAATTTTAATTCCACGCATTACTGGGGAAACAGATACTAAGTTAACAGCCACCTCATCGGCAGCAGCCTTAGCATCACTTGTACCAAGTACCATCCTACAACTACCGGGTGCTGGCAAGGAAGCTTGCCAGATGATGATGAAAATCGTTAGCCAGCTTCCTTGTTATTACTTAGAACTTGGCACCGATTTAGGGCAAATTCCTGAAGTAATTTTAAACCTTATTTCCAATCGATAGCCAATGGAAAACCGCCAATTGTTCGTTAGCGTTATTATCCCTGTTTACAACGGAGAAAAATTTTTATCGGAAGTAATCCTTAATGTAAAAAATCAAGAATATCAGCCTTTAGAAATTATCATTGTTGATGATGGATCAACTGATGGAACAGCGGAAGTAGCAGCACAATTCAAAAATAGTATCCGCTATGTTTATCAGGATAACAGCGGTCCAGCAGCGGCTCGTAACCGTGGTTTAAGTATAGCGAAAGGGGATGCAATCGCTTTTTTAGATGTTGACGATTTATGGTCAGAAGATAAACTGAAACTGCAAGTAGGTTATTTAGTAGATAACCCCTCAGTAGAGATTGTCCAGGGATTAATTCAACAAATGAAGCTATGTCAAATTACAACGAACAATCAGCCCCTTTTTGAACCTGCTTACAATCCTTATAGCTATATAAATTTAGGAAGCGCAATTTATCGGAGGTTAGTTTTTGATAAAATTGGCTTATTTGATGAAACACTTAACTATGCTGAAGATGTCGATTGGTTTATCCGAGCGTGGGAAAATGGGATTTCAAAAGTTGTATTAGAACGGGTTAGTTTGTTTTATCGCAAGCACGAAGATAACATGACCGTTGGAAAAAACTTAGTCGAGCTTGGATTTGTAAGGATTTTCAAAAAACATTTAGATCGGTGCCGAAAACGAGGGAATTATCAAAAGGCTTCTTTATTAGATATGCCAATTAATGAGTACCTTGGCACTTCTCCTGAAATTCCTAAAATAGTGTAAAATTCTCAAAAAAATAATACAATGGAATATTTACCGCTAGTCAGTGTAATTATTGCTGTCAAGAATGGAGAACATCGATTAGCAGATGCTATCGAAAGCGTTCTATCGCAAACTTATAAAGACTATGAAATTATTGTTGTTGATGGTAAATCAACAGATAATACTGAAAAATTTGCCAAGTCTTATGAACGAGTTCGCTATATTTGGCAAGCTGGTCAGGGCCTTGCTGACGCTTGGAATCTTGGGATTGAGGCTGCGAAAGGAGAATTTATTGCTTTTCTTGACCACGATGATGTATGGACACCCAATAAATTAAGTCTTCAGGTTGATTACCTTATCAACAATCCAACAATTCAATATGCGATCGCTAAGTTTAGGTTCATTTTAGAACCAGAATGTCCTATTCCCTTAGGTTTCAAGAAAGACCTATTAGACAAAGATATTGTTGGGCCTATTCCTGGAACTTTAATAGTGCGTAAATCCCTACTAAATTCAATTGGTAAATTTAATACTGACCTGGTGATTGCTAGCGATGTCGATTGGTTTGCTAGAGCCAAAGATGAAAATATACCTATGGCTGTTATCCCCGAAGTTTTTCTATATAAACGAGTTCACACCCAAAATCTCTCATCCAATGCTGAGATAAACAATCAAGAATTATTGCAGATACTTAAGCAATCTGTTAATCGTCAACGTCGTGCCAAAATTAAAAAAGATGCAATTCAACAATGAAGCGATCGCATTATTTAGAGCCAACAGAGTTTTATAAAACCCAAATACTTTTTTCAAAAGTGTAGATTTACTAGAATCTGCTTAAACTTTTGCAAATGAAAAACATCAAAAAGATTCAATTCAATGGATTTATTTAAAGATATTGCAACTTAAATTAGAAAGAAAGACTTTGATTAAGAATGAATAATTCTTTTTTAGTTAGCGTTATTATCCCTGTCTATAATTGCGATCGCTATCTGGCTGAAGCGATTGAAAGCGTACTAGCTCAAACTTATCAGCCACTGGAAATCATTGTAATAGATGATGGTTCAACAGATAACAGTGCAGAAGTAGCAAAGCACTTTGCGTCATCAGTGCGGTACTATTCCCAATCCCAAAGCGGTGCTGGTGCTGCCCGAAATTATGGCACAGAATTAGCGCAAGGAAGTTTCTTTGCTTTTCTCGATGCAGATGATTTTTGGGTCAAAGATAAATTGACTTGTCAAATGCAGGTTTTTGAGAGCGAACCCGATATTGATATAGTCTTCGGATACGTTCAACAGTTTCACAGTCCCGAATTAGATGAAAGCATCAAGAATAAAATATACTGTCCTCCTGAATTAATGGCGGGATATCACCCTGGAACCATGCTGCTTAAACGGGAAGCTTTTCTTCGGGTAGGAAAATTTGAAACCAACTTACAAATGGGAGAATTTATCAGTTGGTATGCGCGTGCAACAGAGCTGGGATTGCGTGAAAAGATGTTACCAGACCTCTTGATGTCAAGGCGGTTGCACGAAACCAATCTGAGCATTCGCCAGCGTGAAGCGCGGACTGATTATGTCCGGCTGATTAAAGCTTCACTCGACCGACGCCGCGCCGCAACTTTGCCAGAAAATAATTCTTCATTTTCTCAATAAATATGAGTTTGAAAACTCGCCTTAAAGCTGCCTTAACAGCCTTCGTGAATCCGCCCACAGCTCCAAAGTTGGTAGTTACAAAACCAGCAACAGAGCCTTCGGTAGTTATCGATAATCAGCTTTTAGCTGGAAAAAATGTTCTGATAACTGGAGCAGCCAGAAATATTGGCAGAAGTATTGCTCTTGAAATGGCAAAACAAGGCGCAAACATTTTCTTCACTGACCTAGTTCGGGAAGGATGTGAAAATTTAGAAAAAGAATTAAGTTGCTATCCAGTTAAGTCAAGAGCCTTTGTGTCAGATATTTCTAAGACTGAAGATAACGATTATTTATGTAATTATTTATTAGAAAACAAAATAAATATTGATGTTCTTGTCAACAATGTGGGAATCCAATTTGAGACGAGCCAGATAAAAAACCTTGATTTAGGAGAATGGCATAAAACCTTTAATACCAATGTTTTCGGGCCAATGTATCTCACAAAGCTTATTTCTCAAATGATGGTTAATCATCGCATTCATGGCTCGATTATATATATCACGTCTATTCACCAATGGGAACTTGTACGTTGGCCTAGTTACAGCTCCTCAAAAGCTGCATTAGGAATGATTATCAAAGAATTGGCTCTAGAATTGGCAACTTCTGGGATAAGAGTTAACGGAATCGCTCCCGGTTGGGTAGCGGAAGATGACCAGGGAAATTCACTTCCTCACAACTATACTCCGCTGCATAACAGTTCAATTAATCCTGGTTATATTGGTCGGGCTGCTGTTTACCTAGCCTCCGACTATTTTTCAAAATTTACGACTGGAACCGTTCTCAAAATCGATGCTGGGTTGTCATTATATAATCATCGTTATGCCGAATATCTGAATCAATAAAAAAGCTTGTTATTTTAAAGAAAGCCAAATGTTTCATATCATAAAATGGGTAAAAAAAAAAGTAGAAAAGCAATTATTTTCAGGGCACTTGGAGGCGAAATGTCAAGCAGTTAAAAGTCTTTTCCCTAAAAATGCAACTTTTGAGCGTGTGGCTACGGGATTTGAATTTACAGAAGGCCCTATTTGGTTTGCTGAAGAAAAGTATCTCCTCTTTAGTGATATTCCGGGTAACAAAATTTTTAAACTGACTTCCAATAGTGAGGTAAAAGTCTTTAGAGAGCCTAGCCATAACTCCAATGGTTTGACTAGAGATAAGCAAGGACGACTCATTACTTGTGAACACGGAACGCGCCGCGTCACCCGCACCGAAAAAGATGGTTCGATTACCGTCTTAGCTGATAAATTTCAAGGTAATACACTGAATAGTCCTAATGATATTGTCGTGAAAAGTGACGGTTCTATCTACTTCACAGATCCGCCTTATGGCATCAAACCCGAACAGCAGGAACAACCAATCCAGGGGGTTTACCGCCTCTCGCCTGATGGCAAAGAAATTATAGTCGTAGCCGATGATTTTGATAAACCTAATGGACTAGCATTTTCACCGGATGAAAAAAAGCTTTATATCGACGATTCTGAACGCCGTCATATTCGCGTGTTCGACGTTCAAGCTGACGGTAAACTTGCTAACAGCCGCATCTTTTACAAGATGAATGGTAAGAAACCTGGTTTACCCGATGGGATGAAAGTAGATGTGCAAGGACATCTCTACTGCACAGGTGCAGGAGGCGTGTGGGTTTTCGATCCAGAAGGGAATCATTTAGGAACAATTCTTACCCCGGAGGTGCCAGCGAATTGTGCTTGGGGAGATGATGATTTGCAGAGTCTTTATATTACTGCTGGCACTTCTGTTTACAAAATTCGAGTCAATATTCCAGGCATCAAAGTGCCTTAATTGATTACCATCGTTTAAAATTTTAAATTACAAAAGATGCGTAAAATGAATCTATATAATAAGGATAGCTGTGACTGGCTTAATTCCGAGCAAAAATTGCTTTTGCGGGCAGCACTGTTGCAGGGAGAAGAGGCAATTGATTCTTGGAATCAATGGAAAGCATCTGCCGATATTGAGAATCTCGATGTAGAATCCTATCGATTGCTGCCTTTACTTTATCGCAACTTATCCGCACATGGCGTGACGGATCTGCATATGGCAAGACTGAAGGGAGTTTACCGACGCACATGGTGTGAAACCCAAGTTTTGTTGCAACAAATCGCAGCTATTATCAGTTGTTTTCAGAATGATGGTATCACAACAATGCTGCTCAAGGATGCAGCTTTGAATATACATTATTACAAAGATTATGGCTCCCGAATGATACATAATTTTGATCTTTTAGTTCATCCAGTAGATGCTTTAGCAGCCATAAGTTTGTTACAAAAAATTGGCTGGAGAGCTAAAGGAAAGATACCAGTTAAAATTACGCCTTTCTCTCATAATCTAGGATTTGAGAATGAATTAAAACAACAGTTTAATCTTCGCTGGCATCTGTTCGCAGATGGTTTTCAAGAAGATGCTGAAAAAGATTTCTGGGATAGTGCGATATTAACCAACCTGGATGACTTACCAACTTATGTTTTAAATCCTACCGAGCAGCTATTGTACGTTTGTGTATATGGAGGAATGAGTAATTTTGTTTTTCCAATTAGTCGGCTAGCTGATGCCGCAATACTTCTTAACTCATACCAATCAGAAATTGATTGGAACCGACTGGTAGCTCTAGCACAAAAGTACCGCTTAATTTTGCCCCTACAAAATGTATTGACGAAATTACATGAAATCCTAAATACGCCAATCCCTCTGTCGATTTTACAAGAAGTACAAAATATACCCATTTCTAAATTTGAGCGCAGCGAATATCAGCTCACGAGTAGACCAGAAAAATCAGTCCACGAGCGTTTGATAAGCAGATATCTACAATATTCAAGAGCAGTAAATACAGATAATTTTAAATTAAACTTTTTAGGTTTTCCTAGATATCTACAATATATCTGGGGTTTGGAACACTTATGGGAAGTTCCATTGCAAGCAATGATTCGGGGTATAAAAAGGCTCTGGTAAGAGCGATCGCTTTCACCTGAAAAGAGATGAAGACAACCAGGGTAGAAGCGATCGCCATCAATGCACTAGCAGATAACTATAAGCGTCTCCTAAAGCCCTTTACACATTTCCCTACCAGCCGGAAGAGGCAAGTTTCATACATGAGATAGAGCCTAGACACTCCAGAATCTGAGAACTTAAGAACAAATAAAGAAAATCTTCAACAACTGCTTTCTAATCATCATGTTTGGAAACCAAATTAAGACAGCAGCGTTGCTGGGACTCCTCAGCGGTCTTCTGGTTCTGGGTGGCTATTATCTGGTCGGCAACGAGCAGGGGCTATATTTAGGTCTGGCTTTTGCTGCATTCAGTAGTTTTAGCTCCTGGTACTATTCTGACCAAGCCGCCTTGATGGCGTATCGCGCCCAACCGCTAGAGCGTCAGGAGGCTCCAGAACTCTACGATATAGTAGCTTCTTTGAGCCAAAGGGCGGGGATTCCCATGCCGAAACTGTTTTTAGTGCCAACCAAATCCCCCAATGCTTTTGCAACCGGACGAGATCCGGATCATGCTTCTGTGGCAGTGACTCAAGGGATTATAGAATTACTCTCCCGCGAAGAACTTGAAGGTGTTTTGGCTCACGAACTTACCCACGTCAAAAACCGCGACACTTTAACTCAGGCAGTTGTAGGCACCATCGCTGGAGCGATTACTTTTGTCGGACGGATTCTCACTTTGGGAGCGCTCTACGGCCCTGTCACCCGCGATGACCGCCGAGGTGGAAACGCTTTGGGTGCCTTGTTTCTAATCGTTTTGGCTCCTATTACTGCGGCGCTAATCCAGTTTGCGATTTCCCGCACCAGGGAGTATTCTGCTGACTTGGGTTCGGCTGAAATCACGGGGAATCCTTTGGCGCTTGCCAGTGCGTTGGAGAAGCTTGAGGCAATGGGTCATCAGATTCCGATGAACGGCAATCCCACGATGTCGCCGCTACTGATTGTCAATCCTATCTCGACAAAAGGGTTGCAATCTCTTTTCCGTACCCATCCCCCGACTGAGGATCGGATTCGTCGTCTCGTAGAATTGGCTCAGCAACAAAAGCAACAAAAGCAAATGACTCCAGCGATCGCATAATGTGCAAGCAGTGCTGGTGATGCTTGATTTTAGCCGGTGGTAACGCCGGTTTTTTATTGAATGAGGATGCTAAACCGGAGATGTCTCGCGTTTCGATTATTATTCCCACGCTGAATGAGGCGACGTGCTTGGAACGCACGCTGCGCCAGTTGAATTTGCTAGATCCTCCAGCTTGGGAAGTGCTGGTGGTAGATGGGGGAAGTGACGATGAGACAGTTGCGATCGCCCAGCGGATCTTACAAGCGATCGCCCCGTCATCTCAAGCGCGTGTCCTCTGTTGTGATGTTCGCGGACGTTCAGTGCAGATGAACCGAGGCGCAGAGGCGGCGACGGGAGATATCCTGTGCTTCTTACACGCAGATACTTCGGTTCCAGATGATTTTGTGGCAGTGGTTGAGCAAACTTTAGCCGATCCATCTGTTGCTGGCGGCGGGTTTATTTCTTTGATGACTGGTTCCCAGACGACGCGCTGGGGAGTTTCGCTGCATAATTACCTCAAAACTTACTACGCGCCGCTGCTTTTCCGACCTCGTTTGTTTTTTCAGGGGTTGCGATTGTTATTTGGCGATCAGGTGATGTTTTGTCGTCGCGCCGATTTCTGGAAATGTGGCGGATTTGATCCGGCATTGCCAATTATGGAGGAAGCGGATTTGTGCCTGAAGTTGGTGCAACGAGGTCGGATTCGTCAAGTGAATCGAGTTGTGCAAAGTAGCGATCGCCGTGTGGCAAAATGGGGTTCGCTGAAGGCTACCGCGATATATCTCTACATCGGCTTTCTTTGGGGTATCGGAGTTGAAGCAACTTACCTGAAAAAGTTTTATGAGGAAATTCGCTAATTCGTTATTAGTTATAGAATCTGTTTAATTTCCCATAATAAAAGAACCCCACCCCCCAACCCCTCCCCGCTTGCGGGGAGGGGAGCCAGAGCCGCAGGCGTTGGCGGGGTGGGGTTCCGGGGAGTGGGTAATTACTGAATTTGATATCAAAGTGCATCTGCTGTCGCTCAACTAACAACTAATAACTCTTTTTTTCATTCAGATTCCAGTCGTAATAGAGATAGGAAATCGGCGTTGAAGCGTCAAGAGGCACGTCGGTTTTTAAATACAAGCGGATGTATTCAGGAATTGAAGGTGCGACTTTCAGTAAATCGCTCTTGTACCACTTGAAAATTTTGCTACAGTAAAGCGTTCCCGTTTGGAAATCGTAGCGAACTTTATCGGGATTATTGATAAAAAGACTGGCGTCATCCTCTAACTGAGTCCGCACCGATTCCGGAAAATATGCACCGTTTCGCAACAACGGACAACCGATGGATGCACAAACAAGGGCGAAGTGGATGCGGGGTTCGTCAAATTCGCGGCGGAGGATGCCATGTTCGATTTGGTTGAGGCTGTAGCGTTTACCTGCAAAGGAATAGACGGGACGGATGAAGAACAACAGGAAGATAAGCCAGTTGGGAATTCCTAAAATCTTCGGTCGGATGGATGGGATGGGATAGCGTGCTAGAACTTGATCGATCGCGATCGCATTATATAAATTCAGCCACAGCGCTAACCGTTCATCTAGGTTGGGATAATCCCCCAAATCTACTTCCTGCAAGGAATTCAGCCATTGTGAAAGCGCTTGCGATCGCTCTGAAGACCAAGCATGATAATCGACGCGACCTTCTAGATCCACGTATCGGCGCAGTAGCTCATCCCAAACTGTAAAGTCGATCATGGCTCAATACTTTCTCCGAGCGGACAAATCTAACCCCATATTAGAGTTACTCCCAAAACCCGCCAAGAAATAAATTTCTACAGCTTATACCCAAAGTTTTTTTTAATGGACTGAAATCTTTATCTAGTCAGTATGAGATTCCTATGCAAAAGGAATTTGGCTATTAGCCAGAGATTTTAATCTCTGGCGGTATTGCAACTGATGCAAGATGTGTGGTTCCCTATAAGTGAAGGAAGAACAACTAACCTTTCCTCTTCTTTTAGAGGATGTTTTGAAAGGTATGTTTAGTCGGAAAAAATTTCCCAAAGCGGAAGCTGAAATTGCAAACATTAACACCACGCACACGTGAATAAATAACGCATATTAAGCGCAATCTAACGTGTGTTTATCTGGCGATCATCAAAGAACTACTCGAAACATCGGAGGCTTTTATCTATATAGCTATTACTCGTATTATAGCCGCATAATAAACATTTTTTGACTTATTTAAGTTTTAAAAAAGCCTTTTTTGGTTTGATATTTAACAATAGTTTAAGTGTTAAACCCTTTATTTTTGGTAATTAATCTATAAAAATAGAAATCATAGTTAAACAATAAGTTTTATTATTAACAATTATTTAAGCGATAAAAAACTGATAAAAACATGGGTTAAGCTATCGAACAGTAAAAGTACCTCCTTGTAAGGGGTTCAAAATTTGCTCTGCTGCAAGGGACAAAAAAACCTTATAGTGCTTCTCGCTTGAGTGAAGCACACTCAAGCCCTAACTTCCAACAGAGTTCCTGGAATCGAGAAACGGGCTAATTTCAAAGCCTCTCTCTGATTTTAAAGAAAGAGCAAAATTCTACCGTATATACGTGAGAACGGCTATATTATTTTTCTTCTACCTAGAGTGAACCAAAAGAACTACTCACTGTACTTATAGCCTCGTAATAACGTCTCATAATAACGACAAATAATTCGTTATCCGGCATCTGGAGAGCGAGAAATAATCAAAGGAAAAAATGCATGAATGTCTTTGAGTTCGAGATTACCATCCAGAGCAAATCCGGCGATAGTAGCTGGCCTATTGTTGTCAGGTGTAAGCAACCGGATGGACTAACCATCCATTCAAAAGAGACTCTTGAGCTAAGTCAGGATGACTTTAACGAACTCACTCAACAGCAAGAAAACGAGAGGAAATACGGCACCCTACTAGGCAAAGCCCTGTTTCGAGGGGCTGTCTATGACACCTTTGTTCGTGCCCTATCCAAGAGCAGTCAGGACTGTCGCCTGCGAATTTTGCTATCGATTGAAGCGGCTGACAACGACGAAGTGAAGACCTTGCATTGGGAAAGGCTGTGTGCTCCGATTGATGCCGACGAGGATTGGGATCTTTTAGCCCGCGACCAGCGCGTTCCCTTTTCCCTGTACATTCCCACTATTATCGATCGCTGCTTTCCCCCGATTGGGCGGCGGGACTTGCGGGCACTGGTGCTGGTAGCGAGTCCCTCTAATATCGGTAAGTTTCAATTAGCACCTTTTGATGTTGAAGATGTCTTATCTGGAGTCAAGGAAGCGCTTGGTGATATTCCTTACGAAATTTTGGCAAATGATGTTGCAGGTGCTATCGGACCGCCAACGCTAAAAGAACTGTCTAAGCAACTGACTAACTCTAAGAAGCCATACACCTTGCTGCACTTTGTCGCCCACGGCAAGCTGCTGGATGACGGAGATACTGTTCTGTACTGGGCAGAAGCCGATAACCAAGTTGAGTCAGTTACGGGAGAACAATTAGTCAAAGAGCTGAAGAACATCGGTAATCATCAGAGGAGTTTACCTCACTTTGCCTTTCTCTGCACTTGCGAAAGTGCCGACCCCAGAGCAGAAGCAGGATTAGGTGGATTAGGGCAAAGATTGGTTAGACATTTGGGGATGCCTGCTGTAGTAGCGATGACTCGCAAAGTGAGCGTAGAGACAGGCTTAGCTCTAGGACAGAGCTTTTATCGACGGCTGAGAGAGTCTGGAGAGGTAGATACGGCGCTACAAGAGGCAACAGCCGGACTGGGAAAGCGCCACGATATTGCTGTTCCGGCCCTGTTTAGCCGCTTGGGTGGGCGTCCCTTATTTAGCGATCGCCTTGACGATCGGGATTTAACTGACGAGGAAATCGAGTATGGCATTGAAAAGCTAAGCAAACTCCTGGCAGAACGCGCCCCTAATGCCTCTGTACTCAATGAGAGCTTTAAAACGCAGGTAGAGATCCTCAATGATACCCAAGGAGCCGAGTCACGCATAGCGCGTGAACAGCGCCAGAAGGCAATACTAGAGATCGATAACCTGTGCGATCAAGTTCTGGAAATTAGCTTTGATGCTCTGGCAGCTTTGGGCAAGGAACCACCACAATACAAGGCTGAGTGTCCTTTTCCGGGTCTCTCTTCCTTTGCTGAGGAACAATACCATAAGTTCTTTTTTGGGCGCGATGAGCTGATTAGAGACTTACAAAAGGAACTGGCGAAGGATAATTTCTTAGCGGTTATCGGTGCTTCGGGCAGCGGCAAATCATCCGTAGTGCTAGCTGGGCTGATTCCTAAGCTTAAAGAGCAGGAGCCAAGCCTACAGTCGGTTCGTATCACACCGAGCAACGAGCCGCTGAAACAATTAGAAATCCTGTTAAAGGTCTCGGAACAGCATTCGGTACTGGTGGTAGACCAATTTGAGGAACTGTTCACCCTCTGCGAGGATAAAGACAATCGGCAAAAATTTATTGGCAAG
>NZ_JAMPJZ010000099.1:0-16756 GCF_039961835.1 Trichocoleus sp. ST-U1 | reverse complement strand
ATCACCTTCTGACGCAGGTCATAACTATAGGGGTTTGCCATGAGCAGCTTGAATAACTTCAGGACAACAGGTGATCTCTACTCTACGTCCTAACTATCTTGGCGGTTGCTATAATTAATCGGTATTCATCAAAGCAACATATTGTGCTTACCCATAAAGGAGTCAGTAGGGGCGAATGCTTTGCCTCTGCTGACTCTATATTTTGCTTTTTTTACCAAATATTCCTACTAGACTGGCTTTCAAGGGAGATGAAGATTGCCCGCTCTCTTATCCAAGGGGAGGTAATTTTATTGTCGTTTTTCAGGAGAATGTTCGGGGTTCATTGCAACGAGCGTTTAGGCAATAAACCCCAAAAAATCAACTCATTTCAATTGCCCTTTTCCAAAAAGCATAAGTATCAGCTCCAATTTTTTGACTTTCTTCTGAGTAGATATTATCTAAACACTTAAAAAAAGCTTGAGCATAATTTTCTAATCCCAGAGTTGTCAAACATTTTAAAATTCTGGTGATTCGGAGGTAATTATGATTCAGAGGCTCAATCCAAGCCCGTTTTCTATCTTGATATTGATCGGATTTCGTGATTACAATATTGTTTACGTTTCCTTCATTGCATTTAAATCCATAAAACCTGAGCATTATTTTAAATGACTTTTGCAGACGTGTTTTAAGTAGAGGATCTGTCCGAAAAGCTTGAGCAATTTCATCATTTAGAATCAGTGCATTAGGGTTGTAGCCACTTTTATCTTTCAGGGGGAAAAGCCACTGAACATAGTCATGAATCCGTTCAAGCTTTTCGTAATTCCATGACCAAATCTCGTCGATCATCCGTCCTTCTGAATCAGGCTGTTGACTAAGATAGAAAGCCACAAGAGCCGGGGATGCTTTAGCAACCAATTCTTTGTCAGATGATTTTGCCATAAGTGTTCCTCTGCAATTAATCAAATGTTAACAATCTGGGAAATCAGCTAGATTCACGCTCATTCTAAAGCTGGCAGGGCGATAGAAAAGTCTATGAGTACTTTTGTTGCAAACGACCCTTTAGATCCGAGGAGATAACTAGAGTATTTAGCATTCCTCGTTATGGAACTATCTCGCTTTCCTCACAAAAGCTACAGTGCCTAGTAGCGCTAACAACAGTTATTAACTGTTGCCTTCATTACAATAACCGTTGATAATTTCAACAATGCCAATGTAGCTGCTAGCGTTAGGCGATCGCATGAACTGACATCCGTGTCTGACTACTCAAACCGAGGTGCAAGCGATGAGTCAAGATACGCTCAATTTAATCCACGACAGGCAAAATCGCGGTTATACCAAGCTAGGTTGGCTGGATAGCGATCGCACCTTTTCCTTGGGGGGTTTGTTTGACCCAGAGCCAATGAGATTTTGCACTCTCAGGCTGATTCACGATGATAGAGTCTTACCCGGTTCTGGTTTCGGTACCCACAGTCATCATGACATGGAAATCCTCACCTACGCCCTAGACGCCCTAGAAGGTGCTATAGAAGAGCATCAAGATAGGTTGGGGATGGGGAATCGGACAGGTACTTATCCAAGAGAAGCACAGATGATGAGTGCTGGCGCTGGCATCACCCACCGTGAATTTAATTTCTCTGAAACTAATCCCGTCTACTTTCCCCAAATTTGGATGATTTCCGATCCAGAAGAATTAGGTAAAAAACGATGACACAACCCATTCGCATTTTGCTCCAGACAACCATCCCGACAACAGAAGATGACTGGAGCATTTGGCGCTTCTCCTTGTTACGCGACTATCTCGCATCCCTGACAGATGAAGCGGGGAATCCCTTGTTTGAAGTAACAGAACGCGATCGCGTGTCAGATGCAGACGGCAACGACCCGATTTTAAGTACCCTCGACCGCTCGGATTTTGACCAGCTATGGCTATTTGCATTAGATACTGGCGAAGGTCTGACGGAAAAAGATTGTGCGGGAATTAATGCATTTCGCCGACGCGGTGGAGGTATCCTCACCACCCGCGATCATCAAGATATGGGTTGCTCCATGTACGGTCTGGGTGACATCGGCGCGATCCACTTTTTCAACACCAAAAATCCAGACCCCGACGAATCTCGCTGGTGCATTGACGATCCCTACACAACCTATATTTCCTGGCCTAACTATCATTCTGGGCGCAATGGCGACTATCAAAAAATAACCCCCACCGAACCCATTCACGAACTTCTACGCAATCCCAATTCACCTTCTGGATTAGTCGAATATTTTCCAACTCATCCCCACGAGGGTGCAATCGGAGTTCCCACAGGCGCAAAGAATGCTCGTGTGATTGCAATGGGCAAAAGCTTAATTACAGGTCGTCCCTTTAATCTGGCTGTTGTTATCGAAAGTGAAAAAGACACTGACGGCAATACCCTAGGGCGTGCAGTTGCTGCATCGAGTTTTCACCATTTTGTCGATTACAACTGGGACATCGAAAAAGGTTGTCCTAGCTTTGTGGATGAGGCTCCCGGCGATGGCATGAACCAAGAGCCACGCGCCCTAGAAAATATCAAGACTTATGTGCGTAATGTTGCTTTGTGGCTTGCGCCCTAATGCGTACAGGAAACTGTACCCGCGTTGCTAATTTTGCTTCTGTACGTTCATCCACCCATGACAAGAAATTAACCAGATTCTGAGCAACTTCCCAAAGAATCTGCTGAGACTTCATTGATAAATCAGTCCTGAAATTTTTGCAGAACACTCAATAAAAGCAAAAAAGTCTAGAGTAGAAACAAAGGGAGCAGTGGAAGTATAGAAAATCCAATGAAGAAAGTCGCAATTGTCACGGGTGCCAATCGGGGACTGGGTTTTGAAACTTGCCGACAACTCGCAAAGCGAGATATCCAAGTGATTCTGACCAGTCGTGACGAAGCAAAGGGGAAAGCAGCCGTTGAGAAATTGCAAGCTGAAGGCTTAGAGGTAGTTTCTCATCCGCTTGATGTCACCAGTGCAGAGAGTATTGAGCATCTTGCTCAGTTCATCCGCAATCAATTTGGGCGATTAGATATTCTGGTGAACAATGCTGGAATTGCTAGAGATCCTTTAGGAGATCCAGAGGGTAGTATCTTCAACACCGAGGTTAGTACCATTCGCGAAACGATGGAGACGAATTTACACGGTCCATTAATGCTTTGCCAAGCATTAATTCCGCTGATGAAAGAACATCAGTATGGGCGTGTTGTGAACGTATCATCGGGAGCAGGGCAGTTATCCGACATGAACACTGGATTTCCCGCTTATCGAATCTCCAAAACCGCATTAAATGCCCTCACGCGGATTTTTGCCAATGAGTTGGAAGGCACCAATATTTTAGTGAATTCTGTGTGTCCTGGCTGGGTAAGAACCGATATGGGTGGCCCAAATGCTACTAGGTCTGTAGAGCAAGGAGTTGATACTATTATGTGGCTGGCGACCCTTCCAGATGATGGCCCCACGAGTGGTTTTTTCCGCGATCGCCAACCCATTGATTGGTAAGCACAATCGCATCCCATTTCTATATCTATTTGCTTTAGGTTAGACAGACGCGAGCAAGTACGTTCCTACAATTTTTGTAGTCCCACCTTTAAAAGGGATGAGTAGCTTATTTTTATCATCTCTCTAAAGTTAGGTTTTTTGAACTAATGGACTCAAGTACAGGAAGTTGAACAATGTCGGCAAATTGATCTGCAAATTGAGCCTTTTCTATCTCCCTTTTTCGAGCTTCCACTTTAAGGCATTTATTTTGCACAAGATTTTTTTTAAACAACCAATTAGGTTAGATTATGGCTCACTTAAATCAGCGTCACCCTGAAAATATTAGTGGCGATTTTTACGTTGATACGACTTGTATTGATTGCGATACTTGTCGTTGGATGACTCCAGAGGTGTTTTATCGCACCGATGAGCAGTCAGCAGTTTATCATCAGCCAGAAAATGAGGCTGAAAGATTAAAAGCAATGCAGGCTCTTTTGTCTTGTCCTACGGCTTCCATTGGGACTGTGGAGAAGCCAAAAGACGTTAAAGATGCTCAGCACAGTTTTCCGATTTTAGTCGCTGAAAATGTCTATCATTGCGGCTATCATGCAGAAAATTCCTATGGCGCTGCTAGCTATTTAATTGTGCGACCGGAAGGCAATGTGTTAGTTGATTCTCCCCGCTTTACGCCTCCTCTGGTGAAGCGGCTAGAGGAAATGGGGGAGATTCGCTATATGTATCTGACGCACCGAGATGATGTAGCGGATCATCAAAAGTATGCCGAGCATTTTGGGTGTCAGCGAATTCTCCACACCGACGAAATCTCTTCGGGTACTCGCAATGTGGAAATTCAGCTAACTGGCTTAGAGTCAGTACAGTTGGAGCCAGATTTGTTAATTATTCCAGTGCCCGGTCATACAAAAGGTCACACGGTTTTACTGTACAAAAATAAATTTCTGTTCACGGGAGATCATCTGGCTTGGTCGCCAAGTTTAAATCACTTGTTTGCCTTCCCCGATGTCTGTTGGTATTCCTGGCCTGAATTGCTTAAATCAATGCGAAAGCTGGCTAATTACTCGTTTGAGTGGGTGCTACCCGGTCACGGACGCCGATACCATGCTGACAATGAGACGATGCGCCAGCAGATGCAGCAGTGTATCGCCTGGATGGAAGCGCGTTAAAGTCTTTTTGATTTTCTCAACGCCTCTTGAACAAGGGGGTTAGAAGCACACCGCGTCAGAAGGATAGCGCCTCAATGCGTAACTTGTGACGCCAAAAACTGATATGGCAACGGCATTCCTAAGTGGGGTGCCGTTTTTTTTAGTTGATTTCCTGAAGTTAGCAATTTCGGCTGTCAAAGGTAACGGCTATGTATCCAGAATGACTAGAATCTCATGAGCGACTTCAGCCTGGTAGTTGTCGGACTGTTAACTGCTGGGAAAAACTCAACTTTGCCACCCTCAGCCGTAATGCCTCAGCCATCCGAGCGATCGCTCGATGCAACTGAGCCTCAACCTGTTTTAAAGCCTTCCGTCACGGTTGAAGTCACGCAGCCAGAATTCTCAACTTCCAATCGCCCGACTTCTCAAACCAGTCCCGTTTTGATCCCCCCAACCCCCCTTAAAAAGGGGGGAAATCCAGTTAAAGTCCCCCTTAAAAAGGGGGATTTAGGGGGATCGATCAACGTTTTGCCACTTAACCAAAAATCGTACACGGTAGCCGCAAGCGAGGGGAATGAGGGGGGTAAGGGAAGGGGGAATAATATTACTCCCCTCGCCTCGCAGGAGAGGAGTCGGGAGAGAGGTGTGTTAGGGGAAATGAGTTCTACGAATGCCTCGGAACCAATACCCCCAGAAACTCAGCCGAAAGATGCTGGTTTAGAAAATATCGCTGACGGCGATGAATTAGACGATCCGATGAGTCAATTAACATCAGTCGATCAACTGACCGATGTTACTCCGGAAGATTGGAGTTACCAAGCCCTAAAAAACCTAACAGAACGGTATGGAGTCATCTCCGGCTACCCGGATGGCAGCTTTCGCGGCAACCGTTCTCTTAGCCGCTACGAATTTGCCGCCGCCCTCAATGCTGCCCTGGAAAAAATTTTCACGCAACCCCAAGGCATTCCTCAAGATGATTTAGCAACCCTGCAACGGCTTCAACAAGACTATGCCACGGAACTAGCGGAAGTGAAAGGTCGAGTCGATAACTTAGAAAGTCGGACAGCACAGCTCGAAAATCACCAATTTTCTACCAATACTCGACTATTTGGGCAAGCAATTGTTGGCTTGCAGGGAAGCAATCAAGTAGATGTGGATTTGTTCCCCAGAGATGGGGTGCCGGAACGTTCTGGTCAGGCTCAGTTGACTCTAGCAAGTAACGTTCAACTGTCTCTGGTAACCTCGTTTACAGGACAGGATTTACTGCTGACGGGGCTTCAGGGTGGAAATCTCGCCTCTTCTGCACCCTTTGTCTTTACCAATATGGGTCGATTATCGACTGAGTTAGAAACTAACAACGACCTGGTTTTGAGCGACCTTTCCTATCGGTTTCCAGTCACGGATAACTTCGGCGTTATTGTTGGTCCGGCTGGTGTTAACCCTGCCAATACATTTCGCGGTATCAATCCTTTAGAAGGTTCGGGAGATGGTTCGATTTCCTTATTAGGTCAGCGCAACCCCATTCTGTCAATTGGCAACGGCACTGGCGGCATTGGATTTGACTGGCAAATTAACAAACGCCTGAGTTTACAAGCCGTCTACAGCGCTGAACTTCCTGGCTTTACCAGTAATAGCAGCCAAGGTGGACTATTTGGCGGTAGAACCAGTGCGGGCGTGCAGTTCACCATTGCACCGACAAATAATCTGGATATTGGGTTGCACTATATCTATTCACACTCTCCCGATGGTTTGCTGGGTATCGGCACCGGCGACAATCAACTCATTTCGCCCTTGGCACCGATTATTTCGCCATCGACTTCTTTTGCCTTTAATACTCACGCCGTGGGAGGGACTTTGGCTTGGCGCGTCAACCCTAGATTGACTTTAGGGACTTGGGGAGGGTGGACTTCTTCAGACCCGGTCAATCTTTCGGGTTCTGTGGAAACTACGAATTGGATGTTATTTTCTGCGTTTCCTGACTTGTTTGGTAGAGGAAATTTGGGGGGAATTTTGTTTGGACAGCCGCCGAAAATTACTTCCAGTACCTTGCCGGATGGCTTCAATCTTCCCAACTTTTTGACCAATTTGAGTGGAACGCCGGGAGGGCGTCGTGACACGGCTTTGCACCTAGAGCTGTTTTATCGAGCCAGATTGACGGATAACATTTTCCTGACTCCAGGGGTGTTGGTGGTTTTCAACCCCGACCATAATGCGGCAAATGACACGTTAGTAGTGGGAACGATGAGAGCAACTTTCCGGTTTTAAGGAGAAAAGCTAGTAAAAGCGAAAAAGCTCTGATAAATGAAATAACCCGTTGCGGTTTCGGCAAATTTCCCCAGTATATGTGATTGAGTGAGGCACAAACTGGCGGAAGCTTTGCTTTGCCATGATGCGATCGCTCTATTTTTTGGCTAATACCAATCGGAAAGAATATTTATGCGATCGCTATCTTCAAAAACTCAGCTGAGTTTAAGCTTACTGATTAGCAGTAGTTTAACCGCTACGATCGTGGGCTTGGGAGCAAATGGTGCTTTTGCCCAAGTAACCATTAACAGTAGCGGTACAGTCACGGGTACCTTTACCCTTCCCCCCGCTAACCCAAATTTCAACCAAAGCACGACTAGAGTTGACACCAATGCCGCAGGACAATATTTCCGCAACGGCGTCCTCGTCTACACTGCACCCAATCCTAGCTATGTAGGAACCAAAGCCGATGGCACTCATTATGTAGACTTTCGCGGTATTCCCGTTGTCTCCACGAATGGAACGATTACCTCTCCAGTTCTAACTAGCGGCAATCTTCAACCCAAAAAGCAAACTGGGCAAGAAGGAACCACCTTATTTGGCACAATTCAAGATGAATTTGTCGCCAGAGGCTTCTGGGAAGGCGTTGTCACCGATCCAAAAACCGGGCAACAGTATCAAGGTGTATTTGAAATTAGGGGTCAGGGGCCTAGATATAGCGATGCCAACGGAGGCACCAGTCCCACGGTATTTGATTTTGGATCTGAATACAATTTCGGCAACAACTTGCCACCTACCGTACCGAAACCCCTCCCTACTTTTACTATCCCTGCCGGTGGTATGCCGGTGAAATTACAGGTGAAAGTGCCTGCAAATGCCGTTTTAATTACTCCAACACCTGTCCCAGCACCAACACCTGTCCCAGCACCAACACCTGTCCCAGCACCAACACCTGTCCCAGCGCCAGCACCCACCTCCTCAACACCCACCCCAGTAACCTCTCCAGTAACCTCCCCAATAACCACCCCAGTATCTGCCCCAGCACCCATTAGCAGTGGCGGTAGTCCAGCCAGTGGAGGAACCCCATCCCCATCCCCATCCGGGGCAAATGTGCCTCCCTCACTCTTCAGCCGCAATGACTCTACTGAGGTTAATCATGTAGTTTTGGAGTCTTCCACGACAGCCGCAACCAGTTGTACGCCTAATCAAGGCAGCAACTCAACAAGTGTCTCATCTTCTGCCAACGAGCAGACAGCAGGATGCTCCTCGATTGAGCTGACGACATCTGAGCAACCCATTGGGCCTCGGAGTCGAGTGCTGTTGCGTTAATGGAGGGTTTGCCAACGTTAATTAGCTTTGCTTTGTAGAAGAGGATACACAGCCTTTGCCCCTACAAAGCTAATTGACTAAACGCTTCTAGCCAGTACAGAATCCTCAACTGGCTAGAAGTTGAGAAGGCGTCACGCGCCACAATTGCTCTAGCCGATTTGCTGGCATCGTCAAATACAAAATATCGCCAGGACTGAGGCAAGTTTCCAAAACATCCCAGCCGTGAATCGTTTGACAGTTGGTTTCGATATACAAAGGCACAAAGTCGGCGTCCATTGCCGATTCTTGAACGCGCTTACCACAAAACGGATGCCCTGGTGTAATCATGGTGGCTAAAGCGATCCAAAGACTATCGCCAGTGATCCCATTACCTAAAATTCGTCCTCCTAAAGCCGCTGCTGCAAAGGAAGGTGCGGCTAATTCAGTCGGACTCAGTACGGCATCAAATTCAAATACCTTTTGCGCTTGGGATGCAAAGTGGGGGTCTTGATTCCGCACTACGACGGCTAACTTTGGTGCAATCCCTTTAGCGCTAAGGGCAATCTCTAAATTCGCCATATCGTCGCTGGTGACAGCTAAGAGGGCGTCTGCCTTGTCTACATTGGCAGCTTTTAGAGTAGTAGCTAAACTGGCATCTCCTTGAATCACGGGCACTTTCAAAGCGCGGACGGTGTTGAGAAAGCGATTGTTGGCGTCCCGTTCGATGACAACTACCTCATGTCCGTGGGTATGGAGTTGGTTGACGATTTGAACTCCAATACCGCCGAGTCCGCACACAATGTAGTGATTTCGCCCTGGAACTCGTGCGGCGTCCCAAAATTGTTTGAACCGGGTGCCTAAAACAAAATCGTTGAGGAGAGCATAGCAAATCCCGATTACACCAGCACCGAGCAGCATCATCATTGCGGTAAAGATTTTAATGCTATCGGGTGCGTGTTCTGCGACTTTCTCGTTACCACCGGCACCTGTAATCATGCCAACCGAAAAATAAAGGGAGTCAACGACAGATATTTTTGCATCGACACAAACATAAGTGAGGGTGGCAACAAAAACGGTGATCAGGAGGACTAGGGTAACAACTGCTATCGGTTGACCGTATTGCGGAAACTGTTGGAAGTTGGTCAGGACTTTGAAAAGTTTCGGAAGTACGGGTTTGCCAGAGGTGCGGACGCTGGGTTGGGTGCCAACAATTAAGCGATCGCCTATTTGCAACTTTTGCCCATACACGACGGCAGAAATGAGATCCATCTGACCGTCCACCGGCAAGTAGTAAATCAGCATCCGAGAACGGTCATCCCACAAGTCACTTAACTTACGACCGATCCAAGGATGCATTTCATCAATATGTTCTTCGTGGATGGGCCAAGTTTGGTTAAACAGCCGCAACTGTCCAATCGCTCGACTTCCCAAGGCGGCAAAGGCAAACACGGGCGCGGCTAGGGCAGCAACGCTCATGGTGACGTGATCTGCAAGCGTCTGGTTAAGGCGATCGCCCAAGCTCGTATTAAATAATCTGTTGATAATCCGAATCCGAGGATTGAGAACTCGTGCCTGAGTGAGAATCGCTAAGTTCAGCGCCTCGTCTTCCCCAGCCAGCACTAACGTTTGGGCTTCCTGAATCCCCGCTGCTTTTAGGGTAGAAGCTGCCCGTAATTCTCCAATTACGACATCATAATCTTCACCCGGAATCGATTCGGCATGGATGCCAATCACGCTTGCTCCCTGCTGTCTTAGCAAGGAAAATATTTTATACCCAGTCAAACCTAAGCCGCAGACAATAATTTTGGGTTTCATCCCGCCTAATCACTGCCTAAATATTCGTGCAATTGAACATTCTTACTGAGTTCCGCTCAAAGGACTGTAGCCGTATACACCGCTAAGACATTGCTTGTCTTCAGGCGGTTGGAACGATCGCTGAATACACCATGCAGACGATCGCGTTGTGAGTGCGAGATCGTTTCGCTCACATCTTGCACCAGTTGTAATAATCCGCCAATAAAATCCGCCAATGAATCGATTTTATCGTGGGTTTTGGAGCTAATTGAGAACAGTGCAAGATATCAAACTCACTTCTTTTTTGCACTGTTGTGCGTGTGGATTGCTAGGTACTGCTACCTGTTTTTTTCTGCTTTTACTTGGAAACTTTAGCTCTGTGGACTATTTATGGGTTAGTTTCAAGACTAGGTCTGCCCTTCGAGAGAATTAGCAAACTAGTAGATTAGGTTATCCTAGTAATTGTCTAGAAATTGGCTCGACTGCGTCGTAGCCGATACCGTCAAGTTAGTGGATATCAAAGGATGTATCTTCCTTATTCAGATGTTGAGTCATTGAGGTTAAATCAACTCTACACCTTAGATATACGCTCCGAAAGTATGCCTCGAATTAATTATAAAAAAAGCTGTTAACTCAATGACTTACCATGTAATTTATGATGGCAATTGCAATCTCTGCGTCACCCTTGTGCAACTGCTGGAAGGTTTAGATAAAGGGCAGATGTTTCAGTACATTCCGATGCAAGATCCAGAAGCCCTCAAGCACTTTGGAATTACATCCCAAGATTGTGAAATGGGAATGATCTTGATTGATGCCGATACGCCTGAGAGACGGTGGCAGGGAAGTGATGCAGCAGAAGAAATTGGGCGATTGTTGCCAATGGGGAGCGTATTTGTGGATGCATATCGAGCTTTACCGGGGGTGAAGTGGATGGGCGATCGCACTTACGAACAAATCCGCGATAACCGTTACACCATCTTTGGCAAACGTTCTTCTACTTATCAATCTAGTTACCCAGCTAGTTTTTGTTCTACGGGATGTGTTACTGAATAAGAACTCACAAAAATATTTGGTGGGAAACTGAAAGCGATCGCCCAAACAAGGCAACACCCTAAAAGTAGAGGGGAAGCATTGGGATACTCTCGCCAAAGCTTTCCTTCCCCAGGTAGACGCTAGGCAGTAGTTTTCGTTTTTAAAATAATAGTTAGCTATCGCTGTCCTGTTGCGAAAAGTCGCCGCTTAAAAGCTGGTGGCTTGGTTTTACAATTGCTGGCTTGGGGCGGTGATTTAACAAGGGCGGGAAAAAAGCTTTATCAAGGTTTGATCGGGGGGTTATCTACTGCTGTAGCGACTAGCTGCGAAGTAGATTTAGGAGATTTGGGCAATGAACAAGAGATTTACGAATAATCGGGTTGCCGATAGAACAAAGAGCTTTTCCGAAGGATTTTGGAACAGTGGCGGCGCGATCGCATTAGCGCTGCTTGCCATGCTTCTTCCTGGTTGCGTAGCTGTCCAGAAAGAAGCGGCTGCCCCTGAACCTACCACAGCCGTTGAAAAAGTTGCTCAAAACACGGATCAACTGATTGGTCAGACAGTGACGGTCAGTGGCGAAGTTGAAGAAATTATTGGTCCCAAAGCGTTTCAGTTAGAAGACGACAAAATATTCAGTGGCGAAAAAGTGTTGGTTTTGAATGCAGTTTCTGCCACAGTTCCGATCGCTGAAGGTAAGAATGTTACGGTGACAGGGCAAGTTCGGAAATTCGTCCTGGATGATTTTGAGAAAGAGTACAACTTAACGAACGATTTAAATGTCAAGAAGAAAATGGAAGCCGAATTTGAAGGCAAGCCGGTAGTCATTGCTCAGACAACCCAAGTTATCGAGTAATTCCTTAGGGATTACCCATTCGACTTAAGCGATTTCTTCGCTGTTGAACAGTTCAAATATTTGCCGACAAAAGTGCTTCAGCTTTTCCCCTACTTCTGGCACTGGCTGGGATTCCCCGACAAACTGCCACTCCTCTACGGTCGAGAGTAGCCACTGTTTGCCTTTATGGTCAAAACCTGCTAATTCGACACCGATAGCACGGCGAATCCCAGTCACGGGGTCTTCGTAAAAGCGAATCTGTACCAAGATGCTGCGGCTTTGAAATAAGCGACTTCTGCCAGGAAAATGGAAGCCGATATCAATTGAATCCGGATCGACTAACTCTCTAGTATCCGGGTCGTTTGCCCAAGGTTTTAAATCTGCTCTTGCATCAGGAAACTCAGATTTGTAGAGATTGACAACAGCAGCAATCTTACTAGCGACTTGTATGTTTGTGGCCTGTTCAGCTGCATTCACTTCGCTTGGGTTCCCCTAAACTTGCGCGTTTTCAGTTGTTTTGGCGTTTAAATATAACAGGATGTTCTCTATTTCGCAACTTGGTAGAGCATCCTTCTTTAAGTTTATTCATTGACGCGATAAGAATGGTAAATCTGGATACTATACAAGTGCTATTTTTTAAGGTATATTCAAATAATGGAAATATGTGCGTTTTTTGAACTTGCCCTTAAATTTCCATTATAAAGAATTGAGTAAAAAATAAATATAAACTCCTAATAATATACCAGAAAAAATTGCTAAATTATCATGAAATCCTTGAAATTCTAATATTTCAACAGCGGAATTGTAGATGCAATTTTAACCAGAATACTAAAATTAAAACTTGACTTGCTTTGCCGGAGATTCCCGCTTTTGCGGTAAGCTCAAGCAACCGGGAGATGTGCAGGCAAAGATAGTGTCAACCAATGAGCAATTAATCAAGATCGGTTCCTTGGAATGGTTTTACCGGGAAGAGAATCCGATTGGTAGAAGTGATAACCTGCCAGTTCTGCTGCTGCACGGGTTGCCGTCGCAGAGTTATAGCTGGAGCGGGGTAATGCCCGGATTAGCAGAGAAAGGGTATAGAGCGATCGCGCCTGACTGGATTGGTTTTGGCTTCTCGGCGAAACCAGAGCGGCGGGACTTTGCGTATACACCCGATACCTTCATCAACGCACTAGCAGAATTCATCCAACACCTGGAAATCGAGCGATTCTATCTGGTTGTTCAGGGATTTTTGGGTTCTGTGGGACTCCAGTACGCTCTGCGTCATCCAGGCCAAATCGAGCGCTTGGTTATCCTCAATACACCTGTGGCAACGACTGCCAAGCTGCCTTGGAAGATTCAACAACTGGGTCTGCCTTTTGTCGGCGATATGATGACGCAAGACCCGCTCTTGGTGGACAGAACCTTAGAAGGTGGTAGCCGCTACGTCATCCCAGATAAGGATTTAGACGTTTACCGCCGTCCCTACCTCAAAAGTTCGGATGCGGGGCGAAGTCTCCTGTACACCGTGCGGAATCTCCAGCTTCAGCAGTCGATGGCAGAAATAGAATCCGGTTTTCAAAGCTGGACGCAGCCAACTTTAATTGCCTGGGGGATGAAAGACCCCTGGCTTCCCTTCACTCAAGCGCAACAGCTAGCGAGTGCCATCCAGAGGGCAGAAATCATGAAGATGGAAGAAGTCGGGCATTATCCTCAAGACCATTGGTCGGACAAAGTCAGCGATGCGATTCAAGGGTTTCTGCGTCGTCAGGCAATTGGATAATGGGTGATATCATCTCTTTTTCTCTTCTCCTCTCGCGTTTTCCCGATTTTTCTCTAAAATAACAGGGGAAATTTGATTCATGGTTTCAAAAAATAGCATGATGGCACGTTATCGGTCTATTTTGGGTTTAATTTTGGCAGTGGTAGCCACATTTATGATTAGTTGCGGTAGTGCAACTGCGGCAACGAAATCGGCTCCTACTTACACGGCGGCTCAGATTGAGCAGATTCAGCAATCGCTTCCAGGAATTCAAGAACAGCGCGATCGCCTTAACACATTGCAAACCTTCATCCAACAACGGCGATGGGTAGATGTGGGTACATTTATTCACGGGCCACTAGGAGATTTGCGACGGAATATGAACCGTGTGGCGGATAGCTTGGCTCCTAAGGACAAACAGGCGGCGCGTCAAGCAGCAAAAGATTTGTTCAGCGATCTGGTCAGAATCGATCAGGCTGCGAAAGAGGCGGATTATCAGCAAGCGGTGACAAATTTCCGCTCTGTATTGCAAGAGTTCGACGCCTTTATGAACTTGATTCCGAAGGCATAGCCAATTAAGGGGTAATTGGGAAAAAGTTATTAGTCCTGGGTCATTTGTCATGAGTTCGTTGCTACTGACTCAGAATTCAGGGCTGATCGTCATTACCGATTACCCCGTTACCGATTACCCATTTCTCATGCGCTCTTTCTGATGCGCTCTCAGATGAGTCAGGTTGTAATTATTGGATGCGGCGTTGTTGGGGCTGCGATCGCTTATGAACTCAGTCTAATTCCAGGGCTAACAATTACAGTCTTGGACAAGCAACCACCCGCACAAGCCGCCACTGGCGCTGCATTGGGCGTCTTGATGGGCGCGATCAGTCACAAAATTAAGGGCAATGCCTGGAAAATGCGGCAGGCTAGCATCCAGCGCTATGAAACCCTGATTCCAGAGCTAGAAGCGCTTTTAGACCGTCAGATCCCCTTCAACTGCCAGGGAATTCTGATGCTCTGCTTTGCCGGTGAAGATTTATCTCGTTGGGAAAAACTGGTAGAAATTCGCCACACTCAAGGCTGGCACCTGGAAATTTGGGACGCCGCCCAACTCCAGTCTCGCTGTCCTCATTTGAGTCATGAGATAATCGGCGCGATTTATTCTCCCCAAGATCGGCAACTCGACCCGGTTGCTCTGACTTTAGCGCTGGTTGATGCTGCCCAACGCAACGGCGTTACCTTTAAATTTGGCGTCACCGTCTTAGAAGAGGAAGCAACAAATGCGGACATTCGCCACATTCAAACAACCGCAGGGCAAGTTGATGTTGATTGGTTAATTGTGGCAGCAGGGCTAGGTTCCACCCCACTCACAGCGTCTTTAAAACAACCGATTGATATTCGCCCGGTATTGGGACAAGCGTTGCACTTGCGCCTAGCGCAGCCAATGGGGCGTGCAGATTTCCAGCCGACAATTACAGGCAATGATGTCCACATTGTGCCCGTAACGGACACAGAATACTGGGTTGGTGCGACGGTGGAGTTTCCCCATAATGGGGATGAGATAGTGGCAGATGCCGCCCATCTGGATGCAGTCATGGCGCAAGCGATCGCTTTTTGCCCAAGTCTAGAAGAAGCCACAATCCTTAAAACTTGGTCGGGATTGCGTCCCCGCCCCGAAGGACGCCCCGCCCCTGTTATCGGTCTTCTGCCCGGTTACAGCAATGTTCTTCTCGCCACAGGTCATTATCGCAACGGCGTTTTACTCGCACCCGCCACCGCCCAAGCGATTCGGGAACTGATTGAGCGATCGCTCAATCAAGATAAATAATCGTCAAACTATGTCTAGTTTTTCTTTTCTGTTTAAATGGTTAATTTACTTAAAATACTTAAAGTATTTTTAGCGATCGCACTTCTATTCCTTGCCTTTAATTTAAAAGCGCCTTTCCTCCCAAGCATAAAGTTTTATTTATTTTTAGGTTTAATCGCAATCAATTTAGCTTTGATTTTTACTGAAATCAAAGCCTTTACTCTCTCGAAGCTTAAAAAAAAATTCCTGAATAAAACACTCCTAGTGATTGCTTGCCTAAGTCTTTTTACAGCTTTAACAGTTGAAATAAGATTCAATTTACTGAAACAAAGTTTATTCCACGCCAACCCATCCCAAATAGAAAAGCTGGGTCAGCACTTTATTATTGGCTACCGAGACTTAAATGAAGTAAAGAAGCTAGTTTCTAAAAAAGCCATAGGCGGTATATTTCTCACAACCAGAAATATTAGAAATAAAAACCAAGAAGATATCAAGCAAGAAATTAATGCTTTGCAGGAGATTCGCCGCAGTCAAGGTTTATCTCCTTTATGGATAACGACCGATCAAGAAGGGGGTGTAGTATCTCGATTATCTCCCCCTCTAACCCAATTACCTCAATTATCAAAAGTAATTTCTGAGTCGGCAAATCTAGAACAAGCGAAAGATAAAGTCATCAAGTATGCCAAAATTCAGGCAAGTGAGCTATCTACAATTGGAATCAATCTAAATTTTGCCCCTGTGGTGGATTTAAACAAAGGAGTGATTAATCCAAACGATAAATTTTCTAAGATTTATAAGCGAGCTATTTCATCTGATAAAAAAGTCGTTGAAAAATTTGCTTTATTATATTGTCAGACGTTAGAAGCTAATGGGGTTAGATGTACGATTAAGCATTTTCCGGGATTGGGAAGAGTAGAGACCGACACCCATCTTGAAAGTGCAGAATTGCATACTTCCGTGAATGAATTAGCGCAGGATGATTGGGTACCCTTCCGGACATTAATGAGTAATTCTCAGGCTTTTACAATGTTGGGTCATGCTAAATTGATGGCGGTAGATGCTAAACATCCCGTCTCCTTTTCCCAGAAAGTAATTAGCATGATTAGAAATGATTGGCAACAGGATGGGGTTTTAATCACTGACGATTTTTGTATGTATGCAGTTTACAACAGTCAAGATGGTTTGAGAAATGCTACTGTCAAGGCGCTGAATGCCGGAGCCGATTTGATATTGATTGCTTACGATCGCGATTTATATAGCAACCGCCAAGATAGTTAGGACGTAGAGTAGAGATCACCTGTTGTCCTGAAGTTATTCAAGCTGCTCATGGCAAACCCCTATAGTTATGACCTGCGTCAGAAGGTGAT
>NZ_JAMPJZ010000098.1:0-17475 GCF_039961835.1 Trichocoleus sp. ST-U1 | reverse complement strand
CAATGATAAACTCTTCTATAGAAAACATTCGTCCCACTCCAGCTAGTTGAGTTGTACTTCTAGCATTGTCGGGTGGGACTTTCCTATTCAAAACTTAATTGCACATCGCGTAAGGTATGAATATTACTGGCGTTACAGGTTTAACAGACGCGCAGAAAGCGACCCTGAAAGCGCTGGGGGCAGTAGCGTTGGAATGATATTTTCCTCATCTTCTGTAATCCTGGGTGTAATTATATTCGCCTGTAACTCCGACTAGAAATGACTTTCTCCTAAATCGCCCTTCCCCCTCTGCCTGGAAAGCTCTGGTTTTCCGGATGGAGTGTCACAAGTTCGTATTTATATGAATAACTCCCGACGTTGATCCTTCGATTCGCTACATTGGTGTAGAACGCCATTTAGCATTCCGCCGCAAGCGGGAACCATTGTCAAAGTGGCAGCGTCTTGGAGGGTTAGGATGTTTTAACCCCTATATCCATCCATGACTCAATCGATTCCTGTATCCTGGTCAACAGCTGAAGCAACGGTTTCTCAAGCGCCGGTGCAACCTGAAAAACTGTCAAACTACGATCTAATTCTGCATTGTCAGGCGGGGCTGCGTCCTGACCGCGCTGCCTTTGCCGAACTTTTGCGCCGGTATCAGTCTCATGTCGATAAGATTTTGTACCATCTGGCTCCAGATTGGCAGGATCGGGCAGATTTAGCTCAAGAAGTCTGGATTCGGGTTTACCGCAATATTAAGCGGTTGCAGGAGCCAGTCAAGTTCCGGGGATGGTTGAGCCGGATTGCCACGAACCTGTTTTATGATGAGCTGCGTAAACGCAAACGGGTGTCTCATCCCCTGTCGTTAGATGCGCCTCGCATGATGGATGACGGCGAAATGGATTGGGAAATTGCATCTGACAATCCAAGTCCCGACGAAGACATGACGACGCGGGAATTTTATGAGCAGCTGCATGAAGCGATCGCCGATCTGCCAGAGGTGTTTCGCACTACCATCGTCCTGAGAGAAATCGAAGGCATGGCTTATGAAGAAATTGCCGAAATCACAGGTGTCTCCCTGGGAACGGTAAAATCTAGAATTGCTAGAGCGCGTCAGCGCCTGCAATCTCAGCTGCAAAACTACCTAGACGGAAATTAATCTAACTTAGGGATAGAATCTGGTTTCAGCTATTCGGTGGATTCGTACCTCCGGGGTTGCCGATTATCTTTAAAGCAGTAGGATAGCCTTCCTTGTTCGCTGAAGTGCTGCAAGGTGTGGCTTCCAAGAAACGATTTCAGATAGGTCGTGAAAAAAGGGTAGATTTTTACTGGGTGCGATCGCTTGCTAAAAACTAGACTAAGCGTAAATCGTTAAGTTCACCCTTGGTTGTCACGGATTAAGTCAGCTCCCCATTACTTGTGTTTTACTTCTTGGCAAAACAGTTAAGATTGTAATGAAATACAAGTTTCTACGTATATACTGAATGTGGCAAAGATTAGTGACTGCTCTGCTTTCCTATTGTGTGACTTGCTGGTGATGTGAAAATGACCTCTGATTTGAACAATCGTAAGGATTCTGGACAGCGGTGCCCTGCAAACGCACAAGTCTCTAAGGAGATGGATATTTTGCAACGCGATCGCTTTGAATTGCTCAGTGCCTACTTAGATAGTGAAGTAACCGCTGACGAGCGCAAACAAGTTCAGGAATGGCTTAAAAGTGACCCCAAAATGCAGTGTTTGTATACCAGACTGGTGAAATTACGCCAGGGTTTACAAACAATTCCCGTTCCAGAGTCCGAGCAATCAGCAGAACAGGCTGTTAATCAAGTTTTCGGACGCATCAACCGCCGCCGCTCCCAACGGGTTGCTGCATGGGGTGGCGCAGCGATCGCAGCTTTGTTTGTCGGCGCTTTGTCAGGAATTCTTCCGGGTAATCACTCCCTGAGTCCCCAACTAGCAAAAGCTCCCATTTCAGAGACAGCAGCAGAGCCTTTGATGGTTGCCCTGAATCATCCCGCAGTGGAGATTCCCAAAGCAGCAGTCGCGGCTCCAGAAAAATTTGTGAAGCCATCAGTAGATGGATCTGACGCCAAGGGATATCAGAATTAATCCGCTTTGACTTAAAAAATATTGAGCAATGAGTGATGAGTTTTGGAATGAACTCATCACTCATTGTTTTTTAAGTGGCTCCACCATCCAGAGGTCAGCAGAATCCCTTTTTGGCGTCTAACCCGATCAACGCTCATCAAGTAAGCCCAAGCTATTGCTAGTGGCTGCCCAGATGGTTTATAGGTCTCAATTTGATGCCGGTTATATTCATTTTGTGCCTCTGGACGGCTAGGGTCATAGCCTTCCAGATTATCCAATTTCTGTAACACAGTTGAATCGGGAAAAGTGAGTATGAACCCGTGAATTTTTGCATTGCCAGGGATCATTGCGGGATACCCTGCTGGGAGGGAAAAAAGTTCGCCGAATGCGATCGCTCTTTTTTCTTCCACCACCTTTCCAGCACAGTATCGCTCGTAATTGCACTCTCCCGGTTTCAAAGTGCCGTAAACAAAAACTTGTAAATTATTCAAAATGTACTTGCTATAGATATGTAAAAGATTGCTGCTAAAAAAATATTACTCTTACTTAACACCGTAACGTAATTTAAAATGATTTATTAACTCCTATTCTTACTCTTTTTTCACGTTCTATATGGCTAATACATATAGGCTATCCTCCTTCGAGCATGGCAACGCGCTCGCTAGTGGTTTCTAAGGGCAAAGTGCAGGCTCCGCAAACGCAGTTTTTTCAAAAAATATCCACTCACTCAAATAGGATTGCGATAAACACTGATTATCCTTAGTGCAGTTCAGCTCCTATCTGCGTAGGATGTGGATATCTTCGGCGTCAGCAAAAAACAGAAAAATTTAAATCGATAGTGTAGCCTACCGTCCAGACTATGGTGAACAGTTGTGTCAGAATATTGAGGCAAACACGATTACTAATCCAGCAGGAGTTTTTTCCGTGGAGTCCCGTTACAACCCAGCAGCAATCGAGGAAAAGTGGCAACAGGCTTGGGCAGAACAAAGCTTAGATCAAACCCCTACAGATAGCACTAAGCCCAAGTTCTATGCTCTGTCCATGTTCCCCTATCCATCGGGCAGCCTGCACATGGGACACGTCCGCAACTACACCATCACGGATGTGATTGCCCGACTCAAGCGGATGCAAGGGTATCGCGTACTCCATCCAATGGGTTGGGATGCCTTTGGTTTGCCAGCCGAAAATGCCGCTATTGACCGGGGTATTGCTCCCGGAAAATGGACTTATCAAAATATTGCTCAGATGCGGCATCAATTGCAGCAATTAGGGCTTTCAATCGACTGGAACCGCGAAGTTGCTACCTGTTCGCCGGATTATTACAAGTGGACGCAGTGGATCTTCTTGCAGTTTTTGAAAGCCGGACTAGCTTACCAGAAAGAAGCCGCCGTCAATTGGGACCCCATCGACCAGACGGTGCTGGCAAACGAACAAGTCGATAGCGAGGGCAAATCTTGGCGTTCCGGTGCTAAAGTCGAACGGAAAATGTTGCGGCAGTGGTTCCTGAAAATTACCGACTACGCCGAGCAATTGCTCAACGATTTGGACAAATTGAGCGGATGGCCCGATCGAGTCAAGTTGATGCAGGCGAACTGGATTGGTAAATCCACTGGCGCTTACCTAGAATTTCCGATTGTCGGGTTGGATGAAAAAATCGGTGTTTTCACTACCCGTCCCGATACCGTCTATGGTGTGACTTACGTGGTGCTAGCGCCAGAACATCCTTTGACTGCCAAAGTAACGACTCCAGACCGAAAAGAGGCGGTAGAAGGATTTATCCAAGAAGTCGCCCAAGAAAGCGAATTGGAACGCACCGCAGAGGATAAGCCAAAACGCGGTATTCCGACTGGTGGGAAGGCGATGAATCCTTTTACGGGAGAAGAGATTCCCATCTGGATTGCCGATTACGTATTGTACGAGTACGGCACTGGCGCGGTGATGGGTGTTCCAGCCCACGACACGCGGGACTTCCGGTTTGCTAAGGAGCAGAATCTCCCCATTCAGGTTGTAATTGTTCCGCCAGGGGATGATGTAGAGACGGGAAATATCGCATCTCTACAGGAAGCTTATACCGAACCAGGAATTTTGGTGAATTCAGACCAATTTAATGGGATGGATTCAATTAAAGCGAAGACAGGGATTGTTGAGTACGCGGAAAAAGAGGGTTGGGGGAAAGCGCGGGTGCAGTATCGCCTGCGGGATTGGTTAATTTCGCGGCAACGCTATTGGGGGGCACCCATTCCGGCAATTCACTGTCCCAGCTGTGGTACGGTGCCGGTGCCGGATGAAGACTTGCCGGTTCGATTGCCGGAAGAGGTAGAATTCACGGGTCGTGGGGCGTCTCCATTGGCGCAGATGGAAGCTTTTGTCAATGTTCCTTGTCCCTCTTGCGGCACCCCAGCCAAGCGAGAGACGGACACGATGGATACATTTATTGATTCGTCGTGGTATTTCTTGCGCTATCCCGATGCCAAAAACGAACAGCACGTTTTTGATCCCGCAAAAACCAATGACTGGATGCCCGTAGACCAGTATGTGGGCGGGATTGAACACGCGATTTTGCACTTGTTGTACTCGCGGTTTTTTACCAAGGTTTTGAGAGACTGCGGTCTTTTAAACTTCGACGAACCCTTCCAACGCCTGCTAACTCAGGGCATGGTGCAGGGCACTACCTACAAAAATCCTGCCACTGACAAATACATTCCCGCGGCACAGGTAGATCCAGCCGATCCAAAAGACCCAGAAACGGGGGAACCGTTGCAAGTCTTCTATGAAAAGATGTCCAAGTCGAAGTACAACGGCATCGATCCAGAGGAAGTCCTCGCCAAGTACGGGGCAGATACAGCGCGGATGTTTATCTTGTTCAAGGCACCTCCAGAAAAAGATTTGGAATGGGATGATGCCGACGTTGAAGGACAATTTCGCTTCCTCAACCGCGTCTGGCGACTGGTGGCAGAATTTGTCGCACAGAGTCCCTCTAGCTCCCCTGACAAAGGCGGGGAGATGAATAAGGGCGAAAAAGACTTGCGACGGGCAATTCACGGTGCGATTCAAGCGGTTACGGAAGATTTAGAGGGCGAGTATCAATTCAATACAGCAATTTCCGAGTTAATGAAGTTGAGCAATGCTTTAGCTGACGCCAAATGCAAAGACTCGCCAGTATATGCCGAAGGGATAGAAACTCTGATTCACTTGATGGCTCCCTTTGCCCCTCACATTGCTGAAGAACTGTGGCACACAATCGGTCACAGCGATTCGGTACACACCCAAACTTGGCCTACCGTCGATCCGGCTGCCTTAGTGGTTGATGAAATCACGCTGGTGATTCAAGTGATGGGCAAAACCCGTGGAGCGATTCAAGTGCCCGCTGATGCAAATCGGGAAGCTTTAGAACAGTATGCCCGCGAGTCAGAAGTTGCTCAGCGGTTCATCGAAGGCAAGGAAATAAAAAAGGTGATTGTAGTGCCTGGAAAGTTAGTGAATTTTGTGGTGGGTTGAAAAGAGAGGCTACGCGATCGCCCTCTTGCCATCTCGGTTCAGAAAAAGAGTGCGATCGCTATTCCATTCAATTATCAAAGCCTCCAGTCTTCTTCAATAATCCTCGTGCTTGAACTTCTCAAAGTCTTTGGGCGAAACTTGTTCTTCAGCAGCTGCCTGACCAATCTTGCTCTGGACTAGATTGCTCTGGAATCAGAAGAAAGTTTTGATAACTGGTTGCAAGTCTAAAAATCACCCATTCAGGTGAGTCAGCTGGGTGAAGTACTCGAGTGTCTGGGATAAGAGAATTTGGTGTTACTCAAGGTACGATGTCACATCAAATGTTTTGGTAAGGTTTATTAGGAGTTGGGGTAGCGATCGGGATGAAAAGCGTATGCATTTTTTGCGGTTCCAACAAAGGCTTACGACCCGCCTACGCGGAGGCAGCCCAGCAAATGGGTGAAGCGCTAGCACTCCGAGGAATTAGTCTAGTCTACGGTGGTGGAAATGTTGGATTAATGGGAATAGTTGCCGATGCGGCACTAGCAGCAGGAGGTGAGGTCATTGGTGTGATTCCTAAAGCCTTAGTGGACAAGGAAATTGCTCATAGGGGTCTAACCGATCTGCAAGTTGTTGGTTCAATGCACGAGCGCAAAGCTTTAATGGCAGAACTGTCGGATGCGTTTGTGGCACTACCAGGAGGCTATGGAACGTTTGAGGAATTTTGCGAGGTGCTGACTTGGGCACAACTAGGCATACACCAAAAGCCATGCGGTCTGCTGAATATCGAGGGTTATTATGACCACCTGATTGCGTTCTTCGATCGCGCGGTTGGCGAAGCGTTTTTGCGTCCTCAGCACCGTTCGCTTGTGCTGGAAGAGCAGGAACCGATGCTACTACTTGATACGCTGGCTGGATATCAACCGCTCTTAATCGATAAGTGGATTGGTCTTAACGAGACTTGACCAAGAAGGCGCTAGTGCAGCGACAGCAAAGTAACTGACCACTTCCTGGAAACGAGGGGATGAGGGGATGAGGGGGTGAGGGGGTGATATCAACTGATCGCTTACTTCTGCCGTGATGCACTAGGGAGTGGGGCTAGAGCGTTGGAAAGAGAAGAGGACTAGACCAAGGTGGCAGAAATAACCCAGAGGGTGAAATTCTCCTCCTCACCCTCTCACCCCCTCACCCCCTCATCAGCGCTGGAACTGGGAAACTAAGGCTTCAACTTGATCTACGCAGTCGATAGATGTCACTGAGTTTGGGTCGATGTTTGGCGGTAATTTCAGCTGCTTGAAGCGTTTCTTTGTAAATGAGGTTGTATAGCGGTGATAGGTGAGCAACTTGCGGTTGAAGTCCTCAACCGCCTGGGAGGGTGACATTTCAGGACTTGAGCTACCTGTTTCTAACGGTTGCATTCCGTTAATGGAAGGTACGGAAACATCTGACAGCTCACGATTAATCTGCTCGGATCTAGGTGTATAGCTAATCAGCTTCATTAAAACGTTTTGCTGTACGTTTGTGTCTTCCATTAAGTCTCCGATTGCATAGCCCGCCCAGTTGAGCATCGTATATTTTTTTGCCTCACCTAACTTAATCGACTGGTTACTGAACCCTGTACCAATTGAAATCAGCAAGAGGTTATCGGTACCCGTTTCCCAACCAATTCCATATTCTTTTTGAGTTGCTTCCACAAACAACTGGAATGATGGGTTGTTAAACATACTCACAGCACCATCAACAAATTCATACTCTTGATTGCCGACAGCAAACATATGAGGCGGGAAAAAAGTTGGTGCAGCAGAACTTGCTCAAACGATATGCCAGAGTGGAATTTCGCTATTACTCTTGAAGAATTGGTTATTTGGATGGTTAACGAGGAACCAGGCTCCATCAGTTGTTACATTCTTGGAAACAATCATCAAGAGTGTTTTCAGTTGATCCGATCCAAGGGTGATGTCACCTAGAATAGACTTTATATTTTGCTCTAGCGACCCTGAATCGTACTTTGACCACAGTTGCCCGAGCAGCCAACGTTTACTAAACATTGTCTGAGCATCGTTATAAAAAATATCACGCAATGCTCACGCTGACATTCCTTTAGCGAGTCCTGCTGCTAAAATTGCACCTGCACTCGTGCCGCCAATGAAGTCGAAGTAATCAGCCAAACACTTCCAAGGCGAATTAGGTTGGTTGTAGAGTATGTCTTCTAACTTAATTAGAATTTCAACCACAATTAGTCCACGAATACCGCCACCATCCATTGACAGTAAGCGCTTGGGTCGTTTTAAATTCAATTTGTTCAAGGTCATTGCTTATTCCTTATTTAAGGATTTTTTTAAAGTCAAGTGAAAAAAATAATATCCCACGGCTTTAGATTGCATATGTATTCGGTTATAATTGGTGTTTTTAGAGCCATTAAATTATCAATTTTCAACGTTTTAACTGAGTCCTAAAAAATATTTTAAATTAAGTTTCTCTCGGCTTATACCTTGTCTCTTGTTGCTAAAAAGCATTTCCTCTTGAGCGGTAACTAAACATCACTTCTGGATGTTGGTAATTGAGAATAGGTAATGGGTCATTAAGGAAACCAATTACCTATTACTAGCCACTAAAAGGAGGATTGATTTTAACCACATTGCAGACCTGCTCTGGCTATGCCAGTCAGATTAAAGTTCGTTGAAGTTATCGTGTGACGGCGGCGCGATCGCAATTTCTACCAATAAGGGGACGAGGGGAGAATTGCGTCGCAGGTGGTGTTTGAAATCCTCGTCAAGGCAGGCGATCGCCTGAAAACTCGACCACCGAATCGCCCGTGGGATCGACATATTTGCTTGAGACAAGACCACGGATGAGGTCGGACGTCTGGTATCTGAAATGTGGCACATCGGCGGTGGCAGCTTCGGCAATGACTTTTGCAATATCGTCACCTGTCTGCCCTATTGTGGAAAAGACTTGCTCCGTTGCGGAGAGGTATGCATCGAGCATCTTACTATATGCTTCGGGAACGGGCCGCTGCAAATTTGCTCTAGTCTCTAGGACGGATGCGACGAACTCTGTGTTGATCGCGCCCGGTTCGATGAGGGACACAGAGATACCGAGGCGTTTAACAACGGGAGCAAGACTCTCCATAAAACCCTCGACCGCAAATTTAGCGGCGCAATACGCATCGTTGAATGGGTGCCCGATGAGACCGCCGACGCTGGTAACTGTAATGATTCGCCCCGAACCGGCAGAGCGCATCAGCGGTAGGACAGCTTGGGTGACACGCCAGACGCCGAAAAAATTGACATCCATTGTTTGATTTAGATCGTCAATCGATGTTTGCTCAAGGGTTCCTAGGTAGCCAGCGCCTGCATTATTGACAAGCACATCGATCCGACCGTAATCGCGGACAACAGAGTTTACGCACTCGTCAATGGAGGCTGCGTCCTGAACATCCAGTCTACGCACTTCGAGCGTAACATTTTCCGTCTTTGCTCGCGTTTCAAGAGGATTACGCTTTTCTAGGTTACGCATGGTCGCAACGACGGTGAAGCCTGACTGCGCTAGTAACACCGCCGTACTCAATCCGACGCCCGATGATGTGCCTGTGACGAGTGCGATTCGATTCATTATTTTCCTCCGTAAATCCGTAAGACTGCTGCCCGTTTCGTTTGCCGCCTAACTATTTAATTAAACTGACTAAGTCAAAACTGACTAAGTCAGTCTAACTTCCCCAATGGGGTTCGCCGTAGCTTTATAGCAGAATTTAGTAGTAGGTACAGAAGTATCTACTACTAAGTTGTTGTGGCAGTGTTGTACCAGTTCCCTAAGTCCTAAATATCAGTGCTGTAGGCAATCTGCTTGGGTGACAGGTAGGGATAGGGAATTTTACCTTCCTGTTCCAGCTTTTTGTTCCGTTCCTCAATCTCCACTGCTATCAGATTTAGCTTCGCCATAAAAATAGCGTGGATTGAGGAGAACCGATCGTTTGCTAACGGTAATTGGAACAGTAGATGCAAAGACGGGGTGGTGAGCAGGTAGGAGAAAGAAACTTCAAAGTGAGAAATTGTAATGCTCTGCAAAGCTTCCATCACGTATTCCATTGTGATATCGCCTTCAGTTTCAGGTACTGGCTTATCCAGAACGTTGGGTCGGTTGGGGATATACGCTAGGTATTCCTTTTGGGGGAAGTTGACTGCGGAATGTTGGGCACTGGCTAGAAAAATAATGTTGGTTAGAGTTTTCACCAACAGCTCCCGCGTTTCAATAGCAGCCGGAAAACCAGAAACAGCTCCACGCTCCGGATCGGCAGTTTCCTGCGCCCAAGCTTGGATAACTTTATCTGCTGCCACTGCGGCATCATCCTTATACACAGCCGCTACAATATTGCCGACATAGTCAGTAATTGCATTCCAAATCTTGAACCCATCGTCGCGGAAGTAGTAGTCTTCAACGCCGTCCGAACCCTTCTCATCAAATCCGCGTGATAATAGCTCTTGCGGGAAGCTCATACCAGAAAAGTCCCACTTCTTCAATGCCTTCAGCAATAGCTGCATCGCTCCCGCAGTGCCCGTGGCGAAGGTTTGATTAGTAAAGGGAGCAATGTAAGAAACCAAAGTTTGACGAGCAAAGTAGTTGATGCCGATGGTGTCTTCAAAGTGCGGCTTCAGCAGTTGACCAATTGGGTGATCTTTGGGAAAGGCGTTGTGATGGCTGATGGCAAAAGGTTCTATAACCAAGTGCGTGAAGCCCAAGTGGTAGATAAACTGGTGGTACTGGTTGTCAGCACAGACTGCATGAATCTTCGCTAGTAAATACTTGTTGGGATAGGGTGAGTTAGGAGTGTAAACCTCGTTTTTACGGTCTTTATGGCGCGTTAGTTGGATGCCGAGAATGTTCAGCCGCGACTTTCCATCTTTCAGTAGTTCCCGGTATACCAACACGAATGCGGGATAGAAAACTTTACTGCAAAGTTGAGGGATATCTTCTAGATATCCGTAATCCAGCAAGAACAAGCGTTTTTGGGCGATCAGCTCAGGGATAGTTTTCCCTTGCGCCGTCAGGTGTGCCATGTCTTTGGGGATAACACTTTCGTCTGTGCAGAGTGTAATGCACATCGGGTTAACCCCTTGGATTAGCTGGCGGCAGAATTCCACATCATCCTTCCAAATTTTTGGAAGGTTATATGGCTGGTCGATCCAGCCAGAGAAGAAGGCTGTCCACGGATCGCCGCCCTCCTTCTGGATCTTCTCTAGCCTTTGTAAAAATCCCACCTGTGAGTAGAGGTACTCAGAGGCACGCTGCGAAATTAATCCCAGTTTCTGTGGTGGTAGCACTTCTCCTGGCGGTAGACCTTTCACCATGCGTGGCAAGTCCTCCATTGCCACGTCAGGTGCATCTTTCCGACGAGGATACTTTTGATATTCATACTTTTGGTCTTCACCGCCAGCATACTGCTGCACGATTTGCAAAACTTGCTGCTTAACCTCATCCAAAATCCCAGTCAGGAATGCGATCGCGTGTTGCTGCTGCATCTGTTTGGTGTTGGGCAGTTTTTCCCCTGAATCCAGCAACAGCCGCAAGGAAACGACAATCTCTCCACGCTCGGTACGCTTTAGCGGTAGCGTTTTACGTGTTACTTGACCAGATTTCAACTCGTGCAAATCAACTTCGGCAGTACCCATAAACTCATCTTTGCCGAGGTTGGCGTCCCAAACGCTGAAACGCAGCTTGCCCTCAATGCTCACCAACTCAAAGGTGAACTTTTCATTCCACAAGGGGTTGCAAGTTTGCAAACAAGCCTTCGATTCTTGTGGCTTCGCCTCGTCAAGATCGATTACGACAAAAGGATCGGGATTAAACAAGCCAGTTTTGAGCAAATCCTTGCCGCTAATCACTTCAACTTCCAGCTTGCCAATACTGGGATTAAAGTGTTTATCCAGAGATTTGATCGCTTCAGTGTAAGTTTTTTCCTGACCGCTAGTAATTTGTCCGGCAAATACGGGGCTGACTTCAGTTTCAGAAAACCAATGAATCACCGTTTCCGTCGGACTCTTGGCTGACATCTCGACAGTTGTGATAGCACTCGTGATGGGAAGACTAGGTTTGACTTCGACAAAGGAATATTTCAAGGTGTGCTTCTGGTCGTCGCGCATCTCCAGACGCTCTTTATATTCGCGCCCTGAGAGAGTCTTGAAGGAGCGTATCGCCCCAACTTCGTCTTTGCCTGGGGCATCCAATTTAACCCACTCATAAATAGGCCACCATTTCATAATCTCCTGACCAAAGGGTCTGAAGACCGCCCACACTTTGTCAATGGGGGCGCGAACGATACCTGTGACTTTTGCGCGGCTAGTTTTTTGCTGGGTGTCTTTGCGAGTGTCAAATTGCGATTTGACCCACTCAAATCGCTGGTTGAACATCTTTTCAATGCTGGCTTTGAGTTGCTGGGCATCTTGCCCCTCTTCAGGGATGAAGATGTTCTCATAGTTCACTTTGGTGACTTCGGCATTCACCTCAGAAAGCGTGACTGTAGCCCTGTAGAGATTGATCGGCATCGAAGCACTTTTGGTCATTTCATAGGCTAAGGTTCGCTCTTCGTTCGAGCAAGACACGAGGCTCTCCTCGACAACTCCACCGTTCGGGAAGAGGATCTGCCGCTTATTGTCAGGCTCTATTTTCACCCCAGTGGCGTATTGCACCCACGAGACATCCTGCCAGTTGCCAACGACAGCCCACAACTTATCTACGGGACAGTGGACATCAAACTCGAACGAACACTTGATTCCGTCTCTTCGGAGGATGAAATTAGTGACTTCAGGGATGCGCGTTGGCAGGAAGTTTTCCATAATCTTGAGTGCTTTTGCCCGATCTTCTCGGTTCTCGCTCCGCATCACGACTTCCATCGTCAGCGACACTTCTGGACCAGTCTCCGTGTCGTATACCCGCGCGGTAGCTTCGTAGAACGTGAACAGCACATTCGGCTCTGGTATGTCGATCTTCCACACGTGGTTTTGATCGTCCTTGACGACCAGCCGTTCGCGAGTGATCCCACCCCCGAACTCGAATCGGATGATGGCTCCCACGCCATTTTCCGGTTTTCCATCCCCGGTTTCCAGTTCAGTATTTTCGTGTGCGCCGAGAACTTTCTGCAACGAGAGGTAATCATCGAACCCCGACCAAAACTGGTTTACCGAAATGGGTATTTTTTGGACGTTCGTTCGCGAGACGTGTTTGCCAAACTCCAGATCGTCTGTCGAATTTAAGGTACTTAGTGAGGTCATTCCGAATATCTCCATAAATGAACGCGATGGACTGTTGATGACAATAAAGGTGCTAAATTAAGCCTTTTTGAGGGGAAAACACTATTTGTGCTTAGCTGTAATTTGGTAAAATTTGCATTTTTTACACATTGATTCCAGCGCTCCTATCAGGGGACTTTAAGTATTTTCGACTACTATTTTTCTCTAGGTAAAACAGTAGATTTATCCTGTTATTTCCTAACTCATGATTCTAGGATTTGCAAAAGATAAACATACTCATTTGCGAAGCAAAATATTCTGTTTTACTCCTAATTAATCGCGGATACTGATACAAAAACGAACATGAGAGCGTGCCCTGGAACTAAACCACAATATCCAGTCAATCAATTCCTGAAAATTTTCTCTGACAAAATGTTCGTGCTTGAACGAGTAAAATTTATTGTGGTTTGCATAAATCAAGTTTGCACCGTATCTCAAATATCAGCCGCCGAAGTTTAGGATCTAAACAAAGAACTTAAATATTTTTGCTAATCAATTCTCGGAATCCAGACATTGTCAGCTTTTCGTCTGGAAGAAAATTAAGATGCTAACTTTGCGAAGTTGCTTAAAATCGGAAAAATTTCTTAATCTTCGGATCGAACAGCCTATAGCTTTGCCATAATCGGGGTGATTAAATTCTCTAAGACTCAGGAAATCCGTATCCGAAGTTTGTAGCAGTCTATTTAGTGGGGTGGAACCTATTACCCACAGACCATATACACCGGGTTTTGCCTGCCCCACAGGTTGCTGTGTTTGTTAAACTCAGATATTTCTCTGATGAATTTACAACAACAAAAACGTAGGCGTGGTGTGATTCTCACGCCCCAAGGATTAAAGAAACTCCAGGCGGCAAAATCTGAAGCGGAAAGTTGCGAAAAATCTAACAATCGGTACACTCTGGAAGCGTTAAGCGATCGCACTGGCTTAGATCCAGATACCCTGATGAAGGTATTTGCTTGTGAAGCTGGGGTTGATAAGCGCACCCTAAGTCGCTGCTTCAGAGCTTTTAACCTCTTGTTGGAACAAAGTGATTACGATTTACCCGCTTCTAAGATTGAGACGGTTGCCGAGAGAGGAAGTGCAACGACGAAAGAAGGACGACAAGATTGGGGGGAGGCACCTGAGTATGGTGTTTTCTCCGGGCGCACAGAAGAACTGGCAACATTAACGCACTGGATTTTATCGGAACGCTGCCGATTGGTGACGCTGTTAGGAATCGGCGGAATCGGAAAAACCTGTTTGTCGGTGAAGCTAGCGCTGCAAATTCAAGATCGATTCGAGTTTGTCATCTGGCGAAGTCTACGCAATGCTCCGCCTCTCAACGAGAGGCTAGCAGAACTAATCCGATTTCTGTCAAACGAGCGGGAAACTTATTTACCCGCAACGGTAGACGGGAGAATTTCGCTATTGATTTGTTATTTAAAGCTTTCTCGCTGTCTGTTGGTATTCGATAATGCGGAGGCGATTCTGCACGGGGGCGATTTGTCCAAGCCTTCCTTGCACTTTAGCACTGGACACTATCGCCAAGGCTATGAGGATTATGGTGAACTTTTGGAAAGGATAGGAGAAACACCCCATCAAAGTTGCATGGTGCTAACAAGCCGGGAGAAGCCAAAAGGAATTGGATTACTGGAAGGAGAAACTTTACCCGTTCGAGTCCTGAAACTAAAAGGTTTGCAGGTAGCGCCAGTACAGGAAATATTGAGGGCTAAAAGTTCTTTATGGGGTTCGCCGAGCGATTGGAGCCAGCTAATTGAATATTATGCAGGAAATCCATTCGCATTAAAAATCGTCTCGACGACGATTCAAAAGTTATTCCACGGGAATATTTCTGATTTTTTAAGCCAAAAAATTACAGTGTTTGGTGAAATTCGCAATCTTTTAGATCAACAATTTAAGCGGTTGTCCGAGACGGAAAAGATAATTATTAACTGCCTCGCCCTGAGTAACCAAATCCTTTCATTTTCACAATTGCGGGAGAAGATACCGCCCTCGCTCTCACCGCAAAAACTGCTAGAAGCCTTGGAATCATTGGAAGAGCGATCGCTAATCGAAAAAAAGGCTGCATTTTTCTTTTTGCAGCCGGTGGTTATGGAATTTGTCAGCGACCAATTAATCGAAGAAAAAATTACCCAAGTGCCGCTGCGAATCGTGTCTAGCGACGAGTATCCCAGATTTGCGGCTAGGAGCTAAAAGCGATCGCTAGTCGGCACCACAGAACTTGCGATCGCGGTCTACTTCCGGTTCTTGCCAGGAAAAGGCAAAATGGCTGATTGAATTGACTTGCGGTGCCCCAGCGCGGATCGCTTGCATCTGCTGTTCTAAGGACGGACGAGAATTGAACGATTTGCCCCAAGCCCCTGCTAGTACGGGTGAAACCTGAGTGCCGGGTGGCGCAAGACTCAAAACTCGCTCAACTTGCGGGACAATGCAGCTGGTGTTGCCGCAGGTTGCATAGGACATTGGATGCCACTCCATATAACTGGGAAACCGATCCCACGGTTGCACTCTCGAATCATACCCCCCTTGACCGACGGTTTGATTCCCCTCCGGGAAAAACACTGCCCCCGTGCGGATTCTTTGTCGCTGGGCGGGCAGGCTGGCTAACGCCACAAAGTCCACAACGCCTTGAGCCGCATGGGCAACACTCAGTTGCCACAACTCCCATTGCAGTCGGGCTTGACGCTGTGAGGCGGTTGCTTTCATTTCGTCGGCCGCGGGGTTGCGTCCCTGCCAGAGGGGCGATCCCTCATCTGGGTAAAGTTTATCCACCCCTGCAACATCGCCAGCGCTAATGAATCCCTTGGTAATATATCGCTCGATCAGTTCTCGTCCCTTATTGTTGAGGGCGCGGTTATACAAAGCCTGCCGAGAACCATCTCCGTAAATCCATAAGTCTTGGACTTTCGTGACCACGGAAGCGCTTCCTGACTGGCGGGGATACCGAATGTAGTCAAACAGCACTCCATCGGGGCGGCGGCGAACCACCTCTTGAACCAGCTGGTAATAGTCTCGTTTTGCTTGGGCATTGTAAGGATCGATGAAGGCTTGAGAACCGTCCTCCGTGACCGACAAACTGGTTTTTCCCATACCATCGCGGGCTAGCGCTTGCTGTCGATCGGGTCGCTGGGAGTAGGAGTAGCCAAAGTTCATGGCGAACATCCACGCATAGACTTGCATCCCCCGTTCGCGCCCTTTGTTAATCGCTTGTGCGAGCAAGTCTACTTTCTCAGCGCCTGGAGTTCTGATGACAGAAGGCCAGGGTGTGGAGTTTTCTGCCTTAGGCAGTAGCACCTGACCGTCAGAAAAAACTTCGACATAGACCTGGTTGTAGCCCCGGTTAACCAAGCGATCCATTAATTCATCTAGTGCCCCAGGACGGATGTCACAGGGATACAGGCGCAGCCAGATTGCCTGTACGCGGGGCCAAGTTTGCTGACGACACTGCTGCAAACTCTCTGCGTGTTTTTTCAAGAGCGTTCTGTAGCGACCTTGGGAATCCGAGTTTCCCTTTACGGCTGAAACACGCAAACTTTCTTTTTGGGCGATCGCATCTGCTGAAAGCTGGCAATATGCCTTTGTTTGAGCTAGAGCGGGTTGCGAACCCAAGTAAGGGTTGATAAGACTACTACTGGTCAGAACTGCTGCAACTAAACCGCGATAGACACGCTGCCAAGTTTGCGGCAATCTTAACGATGCCTGACCCACGAACTTCCTCCTAAACACCAATCTCATAGAACTGTTAGACATGTCTACCCATCAGACGAAAGGATGGAAGATAAGGTGTCATCCGAACCGATTTCGCTGGTTGAGCATCATATCAGCACTTGTCTGAGCACTTGTCAATTGACTCTATACACAGATTTACCCGCTTTTCCGGCAAATCTCTGCTTTTTAGTAGAAATAGGCACCCCTAAGATCGACGATACCAACTGCCACGTCTGTTGTCATTTGGGCTTTTCAAACCAAAGCCCAAACAGGATTTCAAGATTTTATCTTCTGAAATTAAAACAAAATGGCGTAATCTGTCATTGCTTTGTCTGCGGCGCTTGGTCTGTAGCGCTTTATCTGCGGCGCTTTGTCTGCGGCGATCGCATCCGCCGTCTGTGCTGCGTGTTGCAGCGGATGCGATCGCTCCACTGGTTACAGTAAATTCACTCCATCTGCCATCATCCCCAACCGGGTCTCAGAGCAGTGGACGCGATCTCCATAAAAGCGATTAGCGATTAGCCAGTGAATGAACAGCTAACAGCTAACAACTCGCCAGCTAGCTCTTCAAGCTTCTCGTCTCAAAGCTGCTTCCACCTGCTGGAACTCTTGCTCTAAGCGAGTCTTCAGTTTTTCCGGCAGCGGACGATTCGGATAAGAGCTGTAATGCCCTGCTATTGAATTCAATGCAGTTCGCATCGTCGTGTAAGAACTCAGCTTAGCGACAGAGCTATCCCGCCGATAGCGAGAGGCAAAATCGTTAATAATCTGACGCGCTTGTGACTGAGCTGCTGCCTTGTCTGCCGAACCCTCTGGCAATTCAATTGCTGTTCTCAAACCTTGCAACAAAGCCAAGGTATCTTGGCGGTAATCTCCACTCAGTCCTAGCGAGCTGCTGGAGGAACAGCCCATCAATCCCATCGTAACTACCAAAACC
>NZ_JAMPJZ010000097.1:0-17596 GCF_039961835.1 Trichocoleus sp. ST-U1 | reverse complement strand
CTTTAAAATCTACTAGTAAGTTCAAATTTTGTCTTTTACAATACCTGCTAACATCTCCGTTAACTGGATTCAGAGCATGACAAAACACAAACTGAGCAACAGGAAGTGGCAAAAATCAACTTGTTTTGAAGTTCCCCCATATCCTTTAGATTTGGCAGAATCTAAACAGCAAGATTCTGAGATATCCCAGCAAAATATAACAACCAGAACAGACTATCTGCTCAGCAGATCGTCTGAGCTTATCTGCGAAAGTCAGGAGCTAATCGCCACGAGCCAAGAGCTGATATTACTATCCGAACAGCTAATTACCCTAAGCTTGATGCTGAAAGAAAACAGCTTGATGCTGAAAAGCTGGCGAGAAAGATCAAAAGTTAAATCAAGGTTAGGCCATCCCGTTCGGGTTAATTCAGTTACCTCTGATTAACCATCAAACACAGGCTAAAAACTACTGAAAATTCTCCCTATCTAATCATCCTATCTATTTATCCGAGCGAATCGGGGTTTTATCTTTGTAACCTCTAACAATTTGCTGTAACCATAGCCACCCAATGATGCAACCGAGCAGATAATGGGGGAAATCCCACCAAGAAAAGGTGGTTCCAAGCAACAGTTTGCCCAGAAAAGTCGAGCGAATCGAGTCTAAAACAGGTTGGTGCCACAGTTGCAGAAATTCGATCGTACAGGTGATACCGAATACCCAAATTGGAATTTGGTTGATTGCTTTGCGACTCGGAAACAGGAAAAACCCGAACAAACACCAAAATATTTCGTATAAGATATCACCTGAGAAATCGTTGACCCAGCCGCGACCGAACCCAGTGTATCTCTTGGAGAGCAATCCCAGGGGCACAATAATCAGCAGCGAGAGGATAATCCGCTTGATATATTTGGCGTCTCGAAGCATTGGCTACACTTCCAAGCAGTTCTCAGTTCTGTATTCTATACATTTAGACTAAAGCCGCGCCAACGAGCAGGCTTCTGCATCCAACTGAGCTTCATAGCACACAGAAGAGTTCAATATTTCCTTCTTAAGTAGGAGATTAATTTATATCCTAGTTGTTATTAATTACGCAATCTTATATAAATTTTTTATACTTTGACGATCTAATACTCAAGGTAGAGTATAAAGGTATACCAAAAATTATATTCTTAGTTTCTAAAGCTGAATATTGTTGGGAGAATAATAGTCATGAATAATCAAACAGATAACGTAGACAGCAGTCAACGAGTTGGTGAAGATAACTACGATCGGGGGATTGTACCTGCTGAAACCGCAGCACGTAGAGAAAGAGAGGGGAATGCATTTAAAACAACTCCCGGAAAAGATGATGAGGAAAAATCCCCTACTAACGATCAAACAAATGATGGAAGTATCGATACTACAGATGGCTACACGGTAGACAAAGAGGGTCTTTTAAATAACTATGCCATCGAACCCGAAATGTATGTGAACGAACCTGGAGACTTAAAAGCCAAAGAAGAAGCCGAGGCTGCCGAACGCGCTGAAACTGTCTCAGAATTACAGGACGATGAAGAAGGGAAGCTGACGATGGAAGGTGACAAGCGTCATCAAGGGCCAGGATTGATATAACGCAGAAAAATTTAGCTTTTGCGGCTTCTACCTTTTAGCGATGCTAAACAAGTGTAGAGGAAATTTTTAAATTAATTGGCAGGCGACGTGGATGTCGCCTGCTTATTTTTTCTATCTATTTGAATCGCCGTAGCCGATCACAGCAACTTTATGCCGATAGACTAGCTCGGCTCCGTACCAACCCGACAAACCGAGAAGGGTTGCCACAATAATTGAGATTGTAAGCCCCGTAGGCAATATGGCTCCAGAGGTATTGCCCCAACGGAGTGCAAAGTTGGCAATTGTCAGCCCTAGGGCGGCGACATTCAGTACCATGTGTGCCCAGCCAGCACTGCGCTTGCGAACTCGTTCAATTCTCAGAAAGTCCATCATGCCGCTTAGGGCTGCAAGCACCCCGCTTGCCAAGCCAATGCCGATTAGCCAAAAGGAGGCTTGTGCCCAGAAGAGATCTTTTGTCCACCAGTAGGCGAGATCCGCTGCTGCTGGTGTAGTCAAAAAAGCAATGGGAAAGGTGACGATCAGTGGATGCAGGGGATGTCCTGCGATCGCGACTGTGCTTGTCACCCCGCTATCTTGATAATCGGTCTCATCACTTTCAATCAGCGGCGGGATATTGGGAGTTTGTGTCATGTTCTTCTCTATGGATTCTAGGAGTTAGACGAGTGAAAGCAAGCGATCGCTGTTGGCTATTAGCTTTGGGTTGCCGATCGTAACCCCCTCGATTAACGGCAAACAGCGAACCGCAAACAGTTCATCACTAGCCTGAAGGAATTTGCTCCACGCGCGCTTCCGCCAAAAGCGTCATTTTTCCCGATTCTAGATTTAATTGTTTGATGCGAAGCGACATTCCTTGTAGATCGAAGTTACTCAGGTTCAATAGTTCGCTCGATTTTTCTAATAGCGCCGCCGTCAGTTCCGGGGAGAGTTCCTTGCCTTCGGTATACTCAACGTCTTCCAGATTGACCTTCTGCCCATTTGCACCAACTCGGGGCACTGCTGTAAAGGCAATTTGCGTGGTTTCTCCAGATTCGCGCAGCAGCACGTCGGCACTCAATGCAATTTTGTTCTCACCAGGTAGGCGAAAATCTACCTTTTTAGTGTCAATAGTCATCGGTTGTCCATTGACTGATACCTGCATACTTTGCAGCTTACTACCGACAAATTCCGAGTTGAATGCCCGGTTGATGTCTGCTTCCGTCAACACAACGTGGGTCGTTGCATCAGTAGGTTTGGTTAATTCAATTTTGCCAAAAGCAGCGCTGAGGGGATTGATGGAGATGCCACGCATTTCCATTTTCATTTCCTGCATCCGGAGGTCTTTGTTCATAACCAAACCTTCACCTTCAACGGTGACTGAATCCACCTGTCCCTGAACCATTTTCAGTGGATCGCTCTGGATATCTACCGCTAATTCTTCTACTTCATCGAGTTGGCTAGATAATCCTATTTCTGCTGCTTTGTTAAGTGCCTGCTGCCCCAGAGAAGCATCCTTATTCGTCGTCACGCCCTGTCTCCTGCCCTTGTCTTAATTGAGTCTGTTATTGAGTCAATCTAGCGACCCGTATTAAGAAGTGTATCTGCCTGATGGTGGAATGGTGACAAAGTGATCGGCTATACACAAATTTAAACTAAATATTTCATTCTTAAGATAGTGGCACGAAGCTGTTTTTATAATAACTAGCTTGTCAAATCTCCGTCATCAAACTTCAGGCTATTTTAACTTTTCAAATATGATTTACGATAGATGCCGAATAACCAAAACAAGAATATAGTAAGCCAACTAAAAAAGAGAAAAGTCCTAAGGTTTTGAATCTTTTCTATCTTTGGATAGAGCCAATAAAAATTGGACGTTATAAAGAGGATAAATAAGGCGGATCTCTCAAAAGAGAGATGAATCTACTCGACAGAGATGACTATCTTCGAGATAGATTCCGATCCTATGATTATTGAGTGGAGAACAAAAGAATGGTAACGACACTAGATGATACCAAGCGCATAGCGATTGGCATGAAGTTGGCAGATATGAAAGCGCTGCAAAACTTGCTAATTGCTAACGAGCAAAAGTTCATCTCTGCGCTCGCCGATGATGATCTTCGCAAGCGCATACAAGATATGCTTGATGACGATCAGAAAAACCTCGGTGTTCTCGATACTGTAATTATTCAGTACGGTGTCAAAGCCGAACCCAAGGAATCCACAACCAAGATAATTGGTGAAGCTCAGAAGCTAATGGAAAGTTCTGAACTGACTTTGTTTGAAAAAGTATCTCAGCATGAATTGCTTAAGCATAAGCAAACCATGACGGGTCTACTGATTCACAAAGCTGCTCAAGTAGTTGGTGCTGATGTTGAAGCTGCCATTACTCCCTTGAATACCGTTAACTTTGAGAACCGCGCTCACCAAGAGCAACTGAAAGGTATTCTGGAAATTCTGGGTGTTCGCGAACTAACCGGACAAGAAGCCGATCAAGGACTGTGGGGACGGGTTCAAGACGCCGTTGCCGCATTATCAGGGGTATTTGGTAGTGCTGTCACCCAAACCTCCGACCGTTCTGATATGACTATCGGTGAAATTCTTCGCATGGATCACAGCAAGGCGAAGACCTTGTTTATGGAAATTGAGAATTCCAACGACGCTCAAAAGATCCAAGAATACTTCGGTCAGCTTTACAAAGACTTGATGGCTCACGCTAAAGCCGAAGAGCAAGTTGTTTATCCAGCAGTGCGCTCCTATTATCAGGACACGCAGGATCTGTATAACGAGCAAGCTGAGCAAGCTCGGATGCTGGATGAAATTAAGGCGATGAGTCCTTCTTCTTCTGAGTTCAAAGCGAAAGTTCGTCAGCTAAGCGACGCTACCAACCATCACATTAATCAAGAAGAGAACGAGATGTTCGCTAAGCTGCGCGATAATTTCAGCAGCGAGCAGCAACAACAAATGGCAACCGAGTTCAAATCTGTTAAGAGCAAGCTACAAGACCAGATGGCAGCTTCTAGCAAGTAGTAGTGCGCGCGAACAGAATTAACTCTGTAGGGAGGTTTGGAACGTAGCTTCCCTATAGTTAATAAGTGCGATCGCTAACTGCCATCGCCCGAATAAAGCAATTAAATCTAGGAAGGTCTATAAGCTAGCCTCCTAGATTTATTTTTTTAAGGAGTTAATTTTTCTTGAGCGCGTAACTTTACGTTTTCTATTGAAGGAATATTGAAGGAATAAAGTATATCTATCCTCTTTTAGGTATGAGATACCATTGGTTCAGCTCTCCAGCTTTTTAGAGAGGCCGAAGAACTCACGTTCACAAATCATTTACAGCGATATATTCTTGAAACTTGTTTAAATGAAATTAACAATATACTCAAAAACCCTAATTTTGCAAACCATCAAAAGTAAAAGTTTTAATAATTTGAATTCTAAATAAAAATCTATAAGTTAAAAGTATTTATCTCCGCTATAAACCATACTTTTGGATTCAGTCGCGGGAAAGATGAATTACCTTAAGAGATTGTGAGATTATTCATAAAGATTCAAAAATCATAATATTTCAAAGAAGGAACAAAAATGGTATCAACACTGGACGATACAAAGCGCATTGCGATCGCTCAAAAATTGGCAGACATGAAAGCGACGCAAAATTTAATCATCTCTAACGAGCAAACACTGCTCGGTGCCACTCACGATCAAGATGTGCGCGATCGCTTGCAGAATATGCTCCAGGACGACCAGAAAAACCTGGGCGTTCTAGAAACGGTAATTGTTCAGTACGGCGTTCCCTCTGAACCCCACGAGACAGTTCAGGAATTTGTTCAGAAGACCCAAGAATTAATGTCTGGTGATAAGCTGTCTCTCTATCAGAAATTAGTTCAACACGAACTCCTGAAGCACGCTCAGGCGATGAGCGGTATCGTAGTTCACAAAGCTGCTCAAGTCGTGGGTGCTGATATTGAACTGGCGATTGGACCTTTAAATGCTGTTAACTTTGAGAACCGCGCTCACCAGGAACAACTCAAAGGACTGCTAGAACTCGTGGGTGTCCGCGAACTGACTGGAAAAGACGCAGATCAGGGACTGTGGGCACGAGTTCAAGACGCTGTTGCAGCCTTGTCTGGTGTGTTTGGTAGTGCCGTCACCCAAAACACCGATAAGCAAGATATGAACATCCAGACGCTCATCCGCCTGGATCACAATAAGACCAACACCATCTTTACAGAAATTGGGGCTACTGACGATCCTCAAAAACTCCAAGAGTATTTTGGGCAGCTCTACAAAGATTTATTGGCACACGCTCAAGCCGAAGAAGAAATCGTTTATCCCAGAGTTCGCTCTTTCTACGGGGACGACAATACTCAAGAGCTGTACGATGAGCAAGCCGAGATGAAGCGGATGTTGGATGAAATTAAAGCGATCAACCCTGCTTCTTCCAAAGACGAATTCAAATCAAAAATTAAGCAGTTGATGGATGCGGTTGGCGATCATATTCGTCAAGAAGAAAGCACGATGTTTGCAGCCATTGACAACAATTGCAGCACCGAACAAAAAGAGCAAATGTCTAGCGAATTCAAAGCTGCCAAGAGCAAAATTCAGCAAGAAATGGCAGCTTCGACGAAGTAATCGGAAGCACACTCAACCTCTAAAGCCATACCTCTCTAAACTTAACTGACGTTTGCACTCCCACCACTTACGTGGTGGGAGTTTTTTTGTTTCACTAGGTAAATACACGCCCCCGCACTAGAAGGGTAGGTGTACATAAACAAAGCCTGCCTACGCAGACTCAACTAAAAATTCTTCAGCCTACGGGGAGCAGCTTTTGTACGCACAAGACCCACCTTTCAAGGTATAGGCGTATACCCTAGGATGCATCCTATCGCTAACTTCTAACATCTATCAAAAAACCCGTTCTCTAACCAGAAAACGGGTTTCTATTCTTTCAAGAAAAATCGGTAGTCATCTCAGCGTTAAGCATTGACAACATCGCCACCGTTGGGATGCAAAATCTGACCGGACATATAAGAAGAGTCGTCTGATGCCAAAAAGACGTAGCTAGGTGCAACTTCTTCTGGCTGTCCAGCCCGTTGCATCGGCACTTGTTTACCAAAAGAGGCAACTTTTTCCTCTGGGAAAGTTGAGGGAATGAGCGGCGTCCAGATGGGACCTGGGGCGACGCCATTCACGCGAATTCCCTTTTCCACCAGAGATTTTGAGAGCGATCGCGTAAAGGCAACAATGGCCCCTTTAGTAGACGAATAATCGAGCAGCTGCTGATTCCCTTTATAAGCTGTCACCGAAGTGGTGTTGATAATCGCGCTGCCTTCTTTGAGGTGCTTGAGTGCAGCTTTCGTCAAGAAAAACATTGAGAAAATGTTAGTCCGGAACGTGCGCTCAAGCTGTTCGGCAGTGATGTCTTCGATGCTTTCTTGAGGATGCTGTTCGGCAGCGTTGTTAACAAGAATATCGAGTTTCCCAAGCTCCGCAACCGTATTTTCTACAGCCTGCTGACAGAATTTTTCGTCACCAATGTCGCCAGGAATCGTAATACATTTGCGCCCTTGTTCTTCTACCAGCCGTTTCGTTTCTTGGGCATCATCGTGTTCGTTCAGATACATGATTGCCACGTCAGCGCCTTCTTTGGCAAAAAAGATAGAAACTGCGCGACCAATGCCACTATCACCGCCAGTAATCAACGCCACTTTATCGCGTAATTTGTTACTACCTTGATATTTACTATCGTCTGCCTTGGGGCTAGGCGTCATTTCTGATTCGGTACCCGGTCGATGGTCTTGATGTTGGGGTGGTTGTAGCTGTTGTTCTGCTGGCATTAGTGTGTCCTTAAACTGTGTCTAAAAAAATGAAATCCAGAGAAGATTTCTTGTTTCTATTCACCCAACACGCTAGCAACCCTCCAGATTGACTTAATCAATCTGGAGAGGGAAAAGAAAAGTGAATGTAGTTAACTTTTCGTTGTAAATTGACTGGGCAATTCTTTTTGATCGAGATCCGTAATCGGCGGGCCATTGAGTACCTCACCCGTAGGGCTGAAACGTCCACCGTGGCAAGGGCAATCCCAAGTTTTTTCGGCGTTATTCCAGTCAACAATGCATCCAGCGTGAGTACACACTGGAGAAAGCGAACAGAGATAATCCGTCTCGTCGCGGTAGACGGCATATTTCTTTCCGTTGATGTCAAGAATCTTGCCTTCGCCTGGTGCTACGTCCGAGGGTTCATTGCCCTCCGACTTGAAAAGCCGATCCGCTACAAAGTGCTTGGCGACGCCCAGATTCTCCGTCACAAACCGCTGAGCGCTGGCTAGGATATTCGCGCGATTGGGGTCGTAAAGGTCGCTCCAGGGATTCGTCCGTCCCAGAATCAAGTCGCTTGTTAGCATCCCGCCAACGGTGCCGAAGGTCATGCCGTTGCCAGAATAGCCGGTAGCAACGTAGATATTAGAATTCGCTGCGGTTTTCCCGATATAGGGTAGACCATCGACCGGCTCGTACAATTGAGCTGACCAGCGATAATCGATAGAGGCGAAATCATAGAGCGATCGCGCATACGCTTCCAAGCGCTCGAAACACGCCTCATTATCCACATCCTCGCCTGTCTTGTGGTCTTCACCGCCAATAATCAGCAGGTCTTTGTAGCTGCGTGTATAGTGATACGGCTCCTCGGTATCCCAAAACAGTCCTGGCGGTAATGGCGATCGCAATCTCACTCCGATAACGTAAGAACGATACGGGGCAATTTTCGTGGTCATTACATACAAGTCCGGGAGACTGTTGAGATTGTGAATCGGCGTATGAGTAGCAATAATCACATCTAGCGCCGTTACCGTCCCCTGTTCGGTAGAAACTCGACTCGGCTTGTCTCCGGTGATATCGACAACAGATGACTCCTCAAAAATAAAACTGCCACCACCGTCAATCGCCTTCGCAAGCCTTTGGAGATAGGGAATCGGGTTAAACTGCGCTTGATTGGGGAACATCACCGCCGCTTCTACCGGAAATGGCAGTGGCACATCCTTGGTCAAAGCAGCCGGAATCACTAACTTGCTAACCGCTTCCGCCTCTGACTCAATTTCAGACACATCCTGGGATTTTTCAGTGTAAAGATATCCCGGCACTCGCTGAAAATCACAATCAATCTTCTCTTCTGCCACAAACTTAGCAATGCGTTCAATCGCCGCACGACTGGATTCTGCTACCAGCTTCGCATCCGTGTCGCCCAAGGAGGAAATCAGGTCTTGGTAGCGTTCGTCAGCAGCTTCGGTGAGGTGGGCAGTCGTATAGCCGGTGACACCACTGCCAATTTGCGATCCCTCGATTACTGCAACCCTTAATCCAGCGCGTTTCAATAGCAACGCAGCGGTTAAGCCAGTAATGCCGCCGCCTACAATGGCAACATCTACGGTAATATCACTGGTCAATTGCGGGTATTTTGTCCCTTCTGTAGTGTCGAGCCAAACAGAGACGGAGGTTCCTGGTAAATTCATTCAGCGTTCTCCTGAGACAGTATAAATTTTTATATCTAGCGTTTTACCTATTACTGGGATAACGTCTGAAGGCGGAACCTGGTATCTGTAATTAGAAGTAAGTAAACTTTGATACTTTTCCCAGCAGCAATCAACACATAGCTAGTTGATTTTCATTACAATAAGATATAAAAGTTTCTTTTTCAGCAGAATTCAAGTTACCTTTTTGCAAGTTAAGTGGAAAGAATTAAAATGTCTAAATTTTTTAAGACTCTACTTTTATATAGTCCAGCCGTTTTGGGAATGGCCTTGCTGTTAGCAAACAGTGCAGTTGCACAGGAAGCGATTCCCAATAATCCAAATTCTCAAATGCCACCTCCAACAGAGCGTTATGGGTGTCTCAGTGGAAATGGCGATGGAACTTTTCAAGGCAATCGGCCTGTAACTCGGTATGAATTTGCTGCCGGTTTAAATGCCTGCTTAAATCAAGTTGAACAACTCATTGATAATCCTGCTGGAAATCGAGTTAATCAAGAAGGGTTAACGGTTCCAAGAAGCCAATTAGAAACCTATCGATTAGAGTTGGAGCGTTTGCGTAATCGAGTAGATAAGCTGGATACCCAGACAAGAGAACAGTCGAGCCAGTAGTTTTTTAAAAACAGAAAAAAAGAACGGTTGTGATTGAGGAACTGGATTTCTAATCAAATACTTCTCGATTAGTGATGTTACATCCAAAGAAAGCCCCCAAACCCTCTTTTAAAGCTACCGTATACGCACAAGACTTCTTTAACTTGCAAGTCCCGTTTTGATCCCCCAACCCCCCTTAAAAAAGGTGGCGAATTAAGTCAAAGTTCCCCTTAAAAAGGGAGATTTAGGGGATCAATCAACTTTTTGCCCCTTAACCCAAGATGTGCGTACACCGTAGCCTTAAAAGGGGAGCTAAGACCGAATCGCAAGTGTAGGTAGCGCTAAGACAAGTAAATTATCTAACTTCGATAGGATTGAGACCGTTAAACCGCAACCATTTCTTGATGCTCAATCTTCGTTCCCAAAAGTTTCAAGAATTCTGCCAACCAGTTAGGATGAGCAGGCCATGCAGGTGCTGTTACTAAGTTACCGTCAACCATTGCCTCATCTGGTGGAATATGCACGTAAAGCCCACCTGCCCGGTTAACATCCGGGCCGCACGCGGGGTAAGCGGTGCAACTTCTGCCTTCTAGCACTCCCGCTGCCACCAAAACTTGTAACCCGTGACAAATTGCAGCAATCGGTTTATTTGCTTCGGCGAAGTGGCGCGTGATTTCTAATACTTTCTGGTTCAAACGGATATATTCTGGCGCACGTCCACCAGGAACGACTAAGGCGTCGTATTCTGTCGCTTCCACTTCATCAAAGGTAGCGTTTAAGGTGAAGTTGTGACCGGGTTTTTCACTATAGGTTTGGTCGCCTTCAAAGTCATGGATTGCGGTTCGCACCTCGTCCCCTGCTTTCTTATTGGGGCAAATCGCATGGACAGTATGCCCAACCATTTGTAATGCCTGGAATGGCACCATTACTTCGTAGTCTTCAACAAAGTCACCGACGAGCATCAAGATTTTTTTTCCCGCCATTTTCCTAACTCCTGTTTGATTGCTTGGATGTTGCAGTCTGTGGCTCCATAATAGAACCCATAAACAGCAAACTTCCAGTATCATCATCCCGAATCGCGCAGAAAAACGGGCGGTCAACCACCATGCTAAAGGGAGGGTCGGGGGGACCGAATGAGGCTTCTATACCAGTTGCGGCGGCGGCTTCGGTTCCTTCTTCGTTGACTTCGAGAAAGGTTTTATGGATGACGCTGGCAATGGCAATGTCTTGGGCAGACATCTGCTGGAAACCTCCTTCAAAAGCCATTCCCATCCCCAAGGCAATCAGGGCATCATTGAGTGCTACTTGATACTCTAGCTGAAAGCGGGGTAAAACGAGTGTTCCTTCCTCTCGCCAGAATTGGTAAATCCATTGATTCCAGTTTTCAGCGTTCAGATTTTTGTGGAATGCTTGCAAGTTTGAGTCTTGATCTGGAAGGAAGATGTACATACTCACCTGTTCACTACCGTAGGGTAAATTAACCGCCTGAAAGTTCTTACCTTGGTAGTAGCGGTAGGTTCTGTGCTGAGACATCATCGGGTACTGTTTCTGCGTCCCATCAAGTAATGTAAAGGCTCTATCGTGTGTATTTTCTTTATCGAAAGGGCTTGCCCAAATACCTTTAAAATAGATAGCGTTAATTAGGATTAAAACGGTTTGAGGGTCAAGCTTTTGGAGAATTGTCTCGATTTTGCCGTGGGTGTTTTCGCTTACCCAGTTGTTAATAGTTGCCAAAGCATCGGAACTACTAAAGTCCAGGTTGGTTACTTTTGCACCGTAGAACTCTTGGGTTCGCTTCAAAAAATCCCGTTTAAATTCCACATTCTGATTCGCCCAAAGCGAATTAGCGATCGCTAACTCCACCTCGTTATCCAGATTTTCTAGCGATTGTTTCAACTGTAAGTTAGCTTCGTTGACTTGTTGCAAGCTCATTTCTTGCAATTCCAGCGCGATCGCCATTGCCGCTTGTGTCTGCCCCACACTGCCGTTATAGGTCATTGAGAGCGCGATCGCTATGCTTGCTGGAGAAACAAAAATGTTTTTGTCAGGCTCCTGCTTTGTAAGTTCCCTAAATAGTTTGAAGGCAAATTGAGTATTCGCTGCGACAAGTTTGTTATTAACCATTGCATCGTTTCCAATAATTACAGCGAACCGGGAAATGAACGGTTATCAAAAAACTTAAGGTAATTTGTAGCTAGAGACTCGTACGACTAACTCGCCATCGCGGGGATTCCGGCTAAAGATAAATGCGCCTTCTTCCTTTTCGCCGCCGGAGAGAAAGTCAATTTGTTGTTCGCCAGTTTCTTCAACTTTCCCATTAACCCGCAACTCGGCAATAATCTGGACTGATTCAGCAGTTTCTCCACCAGTATTCGTCACTTCAAAAGGGATGTAGAATTGCTCTTGAGTTTGACGAAGTTCTCTTTCCTTCGCGGTGACTGATAGAGTCGGGGGTTCATTTTTCTGGGTTGCCCAGTCATACAGCACCAGTCCTACGAGTAGCGCCACAATAGATGTCGCGATCGCAAAGGAAACCCATTCCGCAAGCGATCGCGGCGGTCGTTGCTGTTGGGATGAATCGCTATCTTGATTTGTTTGGCTCATGCTAGCAACCTTCCTGCTGCGCCACCTACAGTGGCTGGGAGTCCTAGTAACAATGTATAGCTCAACCACATTTGCCACGGATCGTCAAAGCTCAGCTGGTGGAAGAACCACAACATAAATGTGGCTGCCAGAAGCGACACTAAATAGGAGCAAACAGTTTCGCTTAAGGGACGCTGAAAAAGTCCTTGCTGTTGTTTCCGTTGTTGTTGATTAGTAAAGCCAGCCTGAAAGACAATCCCATAAGAAATTAACAGCGAGGCAACAATAATCGCAATCAGCCACGGAGGGGAAGAAGCAGCGACTAGCATGGGAATTTCGTCAGTAGGCGCAATGTTAAAGGCAATAATCGTGGCACCAATCAAAGTACCCCCAATATCTGCCAAGGTCGCATTGAGACGGGTTTTGTCTGGTTGTGGGGGATTTTCATCGCTGTTGGGAGATTGATAGCGATCGCCACTTAAAAAAGAACGCGCTAGCGCCACACCCAAAGCAAACGGTACACTCTCGAAGATTATTTTTCCTAATGCTTCACCCAAAGAGGTATCGAAGGTGATTTCGCGCAATAAAATTAGGATACTTGTCGCGCAGACGACGCCGATAGCGATCGCTTCAAGGGTATCTATCACCGCTTCACCCGGTCGAATATCCTTATATTTGCGAAAGCCTTCGGTGCGATTGAGCAGGAAAACGACGATAAACGTGGCAGCGATCGCAGCTAGCATCACCGGCGGTTCCGTGAACGACCCAATCCACCAGACTTCCATCGTGTACAGTAGCGGAATTCCAAATAAAAACCCACCCGCGGCACCCCGCAGTAGATCATCCCATTCTTTCGACCAAATGTTTTCGGGTTTATGTTTTGGAGCGCGTTTAATCTTCATTAGGGGGGCATCGACTTTTCATCCGCTTATGCCAAGCCAAAAGTCATTCTCAAGCAACCAAGCCAGAGGCAATAACAGATGAAGCTAGCGGTAAGCCGTTCGTCAACTTATTCCTTAAATGTTATCAAACCCTGACTCTCGAATAATGTAAATCATCCAATAGCCGTCTTATTTGATTTCGGAAGAAATGAACTGCTCCAAGTCCCATCGGGCGATCCAACAAGACAATAGAGAATTTAATAACTACTGCAAGGATTGCTGTCGAAGCAGATAAAAGCCAGGAGGAAGAGAAAATTCTGAATCGTTTGTTTTCCTAACTCCTGGCTTTTCTACCCGATTTTTAAGTTGTTTTACGCCATCTTTTCCCAAACTCATCGAGGGTTGCTTTCGGAATCTGCGTCTGAAGCCACTCCAGCGCATCATCTTGATGAGGCAATCCTTGGTAGTATTTGCACATATTCACCAGATTAACTGGAGGCACTTGCGTGGGGTTGGTGAGCGCATTCCAGGTAGTTGTTCCCACAACTCCATCCGCCTTTAACCCTTGGGATTTCTGAAAAGCAATCACAGCCGTTTCTGTGCCCGTACCAAAACTACCATCAATGGGACCCGGATTAAAACCTTTGTCCTTCAAAAACTGCTGCAATTGTTTGACTTTTTCTCCTCGCGATCCAACTCTTAAGGAACCATCGTCTGTCGGAACACCGATTGCACTCAACTTTTGACGAACGGCTTGACGCAAACGGGGTAGTTGAGCGTATAGCCAATCACCAGGACAATCAGTAGCAGAAAAATCTCGATGCCCTTTGATATTATCAGGAGAAATCTTGCAGGAACTGCAAATTGAAACGCATAAATCGACTAAACTATTCCATTGTTTTTCACCCATCTGATGGGTCATGAATCTGCCTTCATTTTCAATTCCCGGCGATTCATTGCCTAGAGCACTGCCAGCATGAGACGAGCGAATACACAAACCTCGTTTAATTTTTGCTAAAGTGCCATTTCTTCCTTCTAGGAGAACGCCGTCCGTTGTATTCAAAAAATTATGACCGGAATCCCACCAGCCGAAAACATCCATGTGGGTATTCTGAACACTTTTGGCAAATTTTTTCGCTCCATCCACAGTTCCTTTCGATATATGGCTGGGGGGATTGGGCGTATCGGTGTGGTGAACGATCACGTATTTAGGTGTGGTTTCCTCTGACCACTGTTTGGGGGGTCTGGCCCCCCACTCCTGACATGAAATAACGCTAGCGGTAAAAGGCATGTTGAAGATGTCCTGTAAAGTTGACGGCAGATGAATAATGAGCGTGATGGGACAAACCACAAACGCTTTCTCTAGCACTGCCAGCATCGTTTGTAACCTAATAACTATGCCGCAGCAAGGTAAGTAGCAATTTTTTTCACATTTCTTGATAGCTCAGATTAAGTGAAATTCTTGGAGTGCGGGTAAAAAGTTTTGGTTTTCGTGACTGGGGCGGCTGAGTTTGATGAGGGCAAAGCGTTGGGCGGGAGTGAGTTCTGCCCATTGTTGGGATGTCAGTATTGCTCCAAATTCTGCTGCTTTTTCCTGAATGCTAGCCGGTATTTTTGTAGCATCCATCCAATCTGGATGAGGTTCTATCGGCAGGTCGCTGGGAGAGACGCCTGTGTGTTCTACAACGAATTGGTGCAATAATTTTCGGTAAGCTTGAGCTTCATCTGTTGTAGTACAGGGCATCTCTACCAAGGTTTGTCGTTCCGCTTGACTAAATTGGTGCCAGTGAGGCAATTTTAGTTTGACGCCGCAAGTGTCTAATTTCATCCGCACCTGCATCGGAATGCAACGCAAGGATTCTACAAAATCGGCTTCAAACTGAAAGAAATTATTTGTAGATTTGTCAGCCTTCATTCATTTTCTGGGTAATTAATTCATTAAAAATAACAAAAATTTTGATGAATAACTTCTCCAAAGAAAAAGCTCCTAAAGGCATAAACTGCGACTAATAGGAGCATTACCACAATCGTGAAAAGCTTTCAATATCGGCAGGATTCAAGGGCTGGTTTGTGGAAAGTCACTAGCAGCAGTATATAGGGGCAGCGAGGTGGGGTTTTGCAACCCGGTCGGCGTGCGCGATCGCTGCGTTTGAATCAACGAGACTTGGGTAGTCAACAGGAAACTGACAAAACTGGCAATCACCAGAACCGGCACCATTGCGGTGTCTGAAAGCACGCTGAGAATTACAGTGGAACTAATCGGTGTTTTTGTCACCGCCACGTTGACTGCCGCCATCATGCAAATCATACCGATTGTCGGGTGGATTTGTGGAAAAGCTAGAGAAATTGCCAAGCCAACTGCTGCACCAATGTAAAACAGCGGAAAGATGAATCCTCCCCGGAAACCGGAGTGGAGGGTGAAACTAACTGCTAGCATCTTCGCGAATGCGATCGCGAGCAACATCGTCACTCCAAACGTCGAACCTGTTTCGACAATCGTATGAATTTCCTTTTCGCCAAAAAATAGGGTCTGGGGAAACACTAAAGCAATCAGCCCAATTGCGAACCCTCCCAAAGTAGCCAGCGCAATCGTGTGGTGTTCGATGTATTGAGTCAAGTACCCAATACTCCGGAACAGAACAATAAAGATGATCGCAATCAGCGCCCCTAGCGCCCCCAGCAGTGCGCCTTGACCTAAATTCACCAGGGAAAGCTTAGGAGGTGCGACAAAGTGATACATCCCCCCAATCGTCAACCCCGTGTTAAATCGAAACACAAAAAAGCTTAAGATTGCCGAAAGCACGGCAGGAATGAGCGCTTCGTAGTATTCCAATCCCCGACGATGGGGAATTTCTAGGGCGAAGAGTGCGCCACCCAAGGGCGCACCGAAGAAGGCACCTAGTGCCGCACTCATGCCGCAGAAAGTCAGCACGCGGGTTGTCGTCAGGCTCAGATTGAGCTTTTGACCCAGCCAGCCGCCAAAACTGCCATTGATTTGTACTAGCGGGGCTTCAGGGCCAGCACTGCCACCAGCTGCAATCGAAAACAGGGAAGCGACAATCATTGCCGGAGTTTGGCGTAGAGAAATTCGTCCTGGATCGTGTACCTTATCAACGACTAGAGAAACTTCACCGGGAAGTCCCATGAAGTGCAGTGTGAGACCGACAAAAAATCCCCCAATTGTGGTAGCAATCCACACGTAATTCCAGGCGGGAAATCCGCTAGGGAAGTAAGGATTCAAAACACCAGGCAGCGTGTGCCAAACAAAATGCAGGCTTAATTCCAGTGCGTAATAATAAACCGTTGCAACTAATCCTCCAGCAATTCCAATGACTGCCGAACAGAGAATAATTTGCTGATAAGTTAGTTCGCCTGCACTGTTGGAATCGTTAGGTAATGTATCAGCATATACGTTATGCTCGTTGCTGGCAGTTGTTCGATCGGGAGACGACATAAAATCTCCTCAAAGTCACTAGCAGTGTGAGTAGGAAAGCAAAGTTAACTTAATCCCAAATCACTCGTCTAGGTGTATTAAAAACAACTTTATCCAGAAAGAATATTAAAAATCTACCTGAATCGGTAAGGAAGCATGAGTAGCCAAGCATATGGATAAACCTGCCCGACACGCCATACAAATATAGGGGTGAGTTTCAATCTCACCCCTAGTCGGTTGGTTTTAGAAAAAGGCACTTATTAAACCTAAATTGGTATAATCCTTAACACCTTATCTATTCCCAATTAGGAATTATACCAAAATTAATTTTGTTCGCGTTCGTGCGAGAAAACGGGAGTTTTTGAGGATGTTATTCCGACTTCTTCACCTTCATGAGAGCCTTCCGGTTCTTTGAGAAGAAAGGCACAAAGACTAGCCGAAATTAAACCAACAATTCCCAGCATCTGGAAAAATATGCGATCGCCCGCAGCATCTTGAGGTAAAAAGCTATAGACGGTCAGGAAAATAACCGCTCCTACGTTGCCATAAGCACCCACGTTACCAGCAATCTGACCCGTTACGCGCCGCTTAATCAGGGGAACGATGGCAAAGGTCGCGCCTTCTGCTGCCATGACAAAGAAGGAAGCAATCATGGTCACAATAACTACCCCGAACAGGGGTATGTTTGCACCCAGAGAGCTAAACACTAGATAGCCAATTCCCGTGCCAGCAAGCGTTGCTGCCAGCGTCCACTTCCGGCTGCCAATCTTGTCAGAAATTAAGCCACCTCCTGGACGAGCCGCCAAGTTCATAAAGGCATAAGTTCCGGCAACTCCCGCTGCTAGCGCCTCTGTCAATCCAAAGCCTCTTTGAAAAAACGTTGGGAGCATGGAAACAACAGCTAGCTCTGAGCCAAAACAGGCAAGATAAGCAATTTCTAAATTAACGACTTGACCAAATTGATAGCGCTCTTCAGCAGAGTAGCGCTTTTTACCAGTCATCAATCTGTGATTTGCTTT
>NZ_JAMPJZ010000096.1:0-18265 GCF_039961835.1 Trichocoleus sp. ST-U1 | reverse complement strand
ACCGGATTGGACCTTGCCAAACCGATCCATTGCTCCACCAGGGTAGGCTTCAAAGGCAACAGTGTAAGCGGAATCTTTGCTGTTGGTATAAAACGGAAACTGGAGCATCTCTCCAGCGCCGGGTATATTACTGACCTGAAAGGTGCGTCCCTTCATCGGATCTCCCTTGAGTCCGGTGTAAATTCCGCCAGCTAAATGGCGCTTTGGCTGGTCGTATTGGGATTTTTGCTCGTCCCGCTCGAACAAGGTCGAGAAGGAGCCACGACCAGCAGATACCACGACCAGATCGTAGTTTTGAGCGTAATCCTCCAAGTCTTGTAACGTCATTGCCTGAACAACTAATTTGCCGCCTCTGCGGACAAACTCCTGCATCCAAACGGATAATTTGAGGCGTTGATCCACACCTCGCCAAGGCTTTTCTAGAGTGGAGGAGACAACTAAGGCAACATTGCCCTGTGGGTCGCACAGGTTGTTATGAAATTGGTCGCAACCCAGAAACTGCTCATCCCAGAAATTGAGTCCCAAGTCACGCTCAAGTTGTAGCGCATCTGGAAACAACAATGGCATTGCCATGATTTTGCCATTGAGGATAGCTTCTGGAGTGCGATCGCTAAATAGAGTCACTGCATAGCCTGCATCCACCAGACTAATGCCTAAGTAAAGACCTGCTTGACCAGCGCCAATAATTGCAATTCGTTTCATGGGAGATCCTCCGGAGTTGAGTCGGTCTGAGTTTAAATCGCGATCGCTTTCAATGAGAACTCAGCAAGTTACTTTAATAAATTAGCCGATACGAATCTCTCTAATATCGGGACGCAGGCTGCTAAAACGAAGCGTGGCAAACGCTTCCACTTCCTACGCAACTAATCGGTTTCCACCAAAACGGTAACAGCGGCAACCGCGATCAGCATTTCGTCATTCTTATCATTGAGCGAGGCAATTGCTCGACCTTGAACGACCATTCCGCCAGACTCAACAGTGAGAGTTTTGCGCCCAAAAGGTAATACAGCTAACACCTCCGCTTCCCGTACTTGCTCTGGGTAAGGCACTGCCACCTTTACTTCAACGATCATTTGGTCGGGGTCGCTTAAACCTGCAACTTCCCAGACACCCGGTAGAGCATTGTGAGCGATCGCATTCCTGACAGCTCTGGCTGCGGCGACAGTCGGTTCCTGTCCGTGCTGATCGATGCCCATCCCCATCTCGATAATTAAGCGTTTACGAGCCACAGTTACTCCTCTGACAACACTTTATGTTTTCAACTGACCTGCAATATATTCTCTGACTTCTTTGGCTGAATCTAACTGCAAGACAGCAGATGCGATCGCTTCCGCTTCATCCATCCTCAACTTTGAAATCGCTGCTTTCACCGTAGAAATGGCTGGGGAGTTCATACTGAATTCATCAACTCCCAATCCGACTAAAATGGGTGTCGCTAACTCTGATGAAGCTAATTCGCCGCACACTCCCACCCAAATCCCAGCATGATGAGCAGCGGTAACAGTTTGCTGAATCATTCGCAGCACTGCTGGTTCAAAGGCATCGGCGAGAGTCGCAACTTTGGGATTTGTGCGATCGCTTGCCATGACATACTGGCTTAAATCATTGGTGCCAATACTAAAAAAATCTACCTCTGCGGCTAGTTTGTCAGCCATTGTCACCGCTGCTGGCACTTCCACCATGATTCCGACTTCCATTGCTTCATCAAAACTCATCCCCAAAGAGCGCAATTCTGTCTTAGCTGTGGCTAAAATCTCTTTGGCGGCGCGGATTTCTCTCACGGATGCCACCATCGGAAACATGACCTTAATGGGGTGTTGGTGACTGGTGCGTAAAATTGCCCGTAGCTGAGTTTTCAGTAAATCTGGGGAATCCAGTAAATAGCGAATTCCCCGCCATCCTAGGAAGGGATTGGCTTCTGGTGGCAAGTTTAGGTAGGGGAGGGGTTTGTCTCCGCCAATATCGAGAGTGCGAATAATCAGGGGATGGGGGGATAGGATGGATGCGATCGCTTCATACGCTTCTCGTTGTTCTTCCTCAGTCGGGACGCTGACTCGATCGAAATACAAAAATTCACTCCGCAGCAATCCCACCCCTTCTGCACCCATATTTACAGCAATTTTGGCCTCTTGTATTGTCAAAATATTTGCCATCACCTTAATTTGATGTCCATCGTGGGTGATAGCGGGTTGCTGTGCAGCAGCTTGTAACGCTTGTTGTTGCGCCTGCTGGCGATTGCGTTTTGCTTGTAATTCTTGCAACTGCGTGTCGTCTGGTTGCACCCACACCTCGCCAGTTTCCCCATCCAAGGCGATGAGCGTGCCATTCTGCAAGCGCAGCAACTCAGCACCCACGCCCACGACCGCCGGAATGCCGAGCGATCGCGCTAAAATTCCACTGTGAGAAGTTGCACCGCCAGCAACCGTACAAATTCCCAAAACTTTGCCGGGATCTAATTGTGCCGTTTCAGAAGGAGTCAAGTCAGTCGCCACCAAAATCCCTGGTTCTGGCAAATTTATAGAAGCGGGTACCGTACCTGTAAGCGATCGCATCACTCGTTGTCCCACGTCAAAGACATCAGCGGCGCGTGCTTGTAAGTACGAGTCTGGCAATGCTTCGTAAGCTGCAACTGTCTCATCGATAACAGTCTTCCAAGCTGCGGCGGCACTAAAATTCCGATCGAAAATCAGCTGGCGCGTGCGATCGATTACAAAGGGATCTTCTAAGCAAAGCAAATGAGCATCAAAAATCGCCGCTTGTGCTTCTCCCGCCGTAGCAGATATTTGGTGGCGGAGGGTTTGAATTTGATGACGAGTTTGCTCAATTGCTGTGTGTAACTGTTGCCATTCTGCTTCGGGATTGTCTGCTTGCTGCTGTTGTACGTTGAGAACGGTGGGTTGATAGATCGCAATATTGCCGATGGCAATACCCGCAGAGGCAGGAATCCCAGAAAACTGAGAATTGGAAATAGGGAATTGGGGTTGCTCCGGAAGCGGGGTTTCCCCACCTCGAACGTCTGCGACTGATTCCCCGAAGTTGGCTTCTACTAGCTGTTGCAAGGCTGCCAAGGCGGCTTGGGCATCCGCTCCAGAGGCAGCGATCGCTATCTCATTCCCTTGGCGGATGACCAGCGTAACGACTTGATTGATGCTTTTAGCATTGACCGATCCGCTGCTAGATGTGATGTTTTGTAACGTAATCTCAGATTGAAACTGGGAAGCGGTAGCAACAAATTTGGCAGCCGGACGGGCGTGCAAACCCATCTGATTTCGGACGGTGAGATGGATTACCTGACTTTGGGCACTTATTGGGGCACTTACCAATGCCCCGGCGGACTCCGAAGGATTAATACCGGATAACTGGGAGGCTTTCGCTGCTAATGCTCCTCGTGCTTCGCGGATGACTTGCTCAATATTTGCACCGGATGCTGCTGTTACCGCTGCGGCGATCGCTCCCTCTACCAGCGGTGCCTCGCAGAGTCTCACTTGATGCCGCCGTTCTTCTGGCAGAAACTCCAACGCCATTTCCGCACTCAGTACAGCACTCCCCAAATCCATCAAGATGAGGACGCCATCCTCACTGTAAACCGACTCAATCGCTTGATAAACCTGCATTACATCCGTACCAAAGGGATTTTCCGGATCGTCAATCCCTGCGGCTAGAGCCAGCGACACGGCACCTTGAACCATTTGCTGCACTAACGCTTGCACTCCCTCTGCCAGCTTTCGACTATGCGATACGATGACAATTCCCACCATCTCTCCACCACTTCCTGAGATAACTCGTTCAATTATGTTAAGATTTATTAAAGAGCTTAGGATTTTATGACTCATCCCAGCTTAGAAAATATTGGTGCCCAGCTAGAAAGTCCGAATTCACGCGATCGCATGTTGGCGCTTGCCTCTTTGCGTGAAGTATCGGCAGATGACGCTGTACCCCTGATCAAAAAGGTTTTAGACGACGAAAACTTGCAAATTCGCTCGATGGCGGTGTTTGCACTGGGTCTTAAACCGACCGAAGAATGCTTTCCGATTCTCGTGAAATTGCTAGAAACTGACCCCGACTACGGGATTCGCGCCGACGCCGCCGGAGCCTTAGGTTACCTGTGCGATATCAGAGGATTTGAACCCTTGGTGCGGGCTTTCTACGAAGATACCGATTGGCTGGTGCGTTTCAGCGCCGCCGTTAGTTTGGGCAATTTAAAAGATCCCCGCGCTTTCGACGTGCTGGTTCGGGCATTAGATAGCGAAGAAGTCGTGTTGCAACAGGCAGCGATCGCGGCACTCGGTGAAATTAAAGCAGTAGGAGCCGTCGATCAAATTCTCCGCTTTGCCCAAGCTGAGGATTGGCTTGTCCGTCAGCGGCTTGCCGAAGCCCTAGGACACTTGCCCAGCGCCAAGAGTATCTCCGCGCTCAATTACCTGGAAAAAGACCGTCATCCCCACGTTGCTACCGCTGCCACCATCTCCCTGAAGCGGCTATCTGAAAACAATTAAAAATTAGAAATTAAAAATGGGGGATTCTCCATTTTTAATTTTTAATGGGAACATTTTTAATTGCTTACAGCCAGTGAGCGACGGAAAACAAGCCATCTTCTACCTGAATATGCTCCACACCGCGCATCTTGACGATGGGCTGACCCTGATAAGATACGCACAGCCAACCACCGAGGACGAAATCAACCGTAATCTCATTCGAGAAGATTTCGTCTAATCGCAGGATATCGATTCCCGACTCATCCTCAATGGTGTCAAAACCATCGCCGGGAGCGTAAATATAGACATCATTGCCGGGACCGCCATCTAAGCGATCGTCCCCTTCGCCGCCAACCAAGACATCTTCGCCGTTGCCTCCGAATAAGCGATCGCGCTCCGAACCCCCCAGTAAAAAGTCATCCCCACCTTCGCCATACAGGGAATCCTCGTCCTCTCCCCCTTGAATCAGGTCATTTCCTTGCCCACCGTGGATGATATCGTTGCCTGACTTGCCAACCAGGGTATCGTCGCCAGCATACCCAAAAATAACATCGTCGCACTGGGTGGCTTCAATGTAGTCATCGCTGGGAGTGCCATGAATTCTAGACATGATGCAGGTTTACTCATCCGAAAACTCTTTAACCTTTTATAAAGTAGAGGTCAGTGGTTATCACTCTCTCTAGCGACTGGTCAATCTAAGATATTGAAAGTGATGTTAAAAATTATTAGTCCAGAAGAGTTTGATTCATGGATATTCAAGAGTTTTTCCAGCTGAGTGCAGGCAAATGGTTTTCCCAGCGGACTAGTCACCATCTGGCTTTCAAGCAAGCAGAAAGTGGCAAGTCAGACATCAAGATCGAGATGCTCTCGGCAGAAGATCCGGAAGTGATCAAGCTCTGCGAACAGTACGAAGTTGACCCAGGCTTAGCTTGGGGAGGCGCTCGCGTTAGCTGGGATGGCACGATGGAATGGGATCAAGAAAAGCACGCGGGTTCTAGCGTTCTCGTCCCGATTCCCGATCCAGAGAAGCCGAATGAAGGTCAGTTGCTGCGCGACATGGGCTATGCCGAGAAAGCATCGGTCGCCGGTCGCTATGTCATCGGTAGCGATAATTCATTCACGCTGATTACCGAGTATGAAACGATGTACTCGGAAGAACGCATCTGGTTTGCTAGCGAAAACTTGCGGCTACGAGCCAGCATTTTAAAGCGATTTGGCGGCTTCTCAATGGCTTCTTTTTGCTCGGAAATTCGCATGGGCGTCGCAAAGCCACAAGAAAAAGCCGCTGACACCGTCGCCAACACTTAAAAATTAAAAATGAGGATTGTTCATTTTTAATTTTCCGTTTTCAAGGGCTTAAGTCTCTTCATCACTCTGGGCAACGGCTTTGAGTTTTTGGTAAAACTCAGAATCATCTGCCGTTGGGATGAATTGGTGTATTGGTCGCTTGCTGACATCCCAGCGCGACCAATTTGCTTGATAATTTTTGTGGTTAGAACGCAGCGCAAGGCTGGCGTTGGCGTCTTCTGAATTGGCAACGTCCCTAGGGTTGTCCGTGTTTGTCGGTTCTGACAGGACGGAAGCAGCAGCCTCTGGGGAGGGCGTCTGGGCGATCGCAATTGGGTGGGCGATCGCGATCGCCTCGTTACTGGCAGTGGCGGCTTCCGTTGAGGATGACTCAACTGAATTCATCGCCTCTTTAACCTTGATTCGCTCTAGACTCGGCTCCGGGTTAGCCGCGAAGGTTGCCGGTAGCGGCTCGGCTGCTTCCGTCAAATTTTGGGGAAAATTGCGGCAAACTAAGCGCTCAAAATCGTAGTTAAAGTGATACAGGGCTTGACCGCGCCGAGACCAGAAATTTAAGATTTGCTCGACAGAAATCGCTTTGTAACGTCCCTGATAAAGCGCCTCAATCACGGCTAGAGGCACCCAGTCGGCACCAAAGTCGCGAACCCAATGGGCTACCAATTCCTCAGCCGTGTAACCCCTAATCAGTTCAAAACAATAGTAAAGAAGCAGCGTCGTTGCGTAGGCAGTAGCTGAGTCTTGTGTTGACTCTGTCATCAGAAGTTAACTTGGCAGACCAGAAATAATATTAATCGCAGATTAGCGTTTAGCTGTCATCGGTCATTAGTCAGTGGTGATATTTATATCTTGCACTCTCAGCACTCGTTCAGGAGAAGTATTGGACAAAAAGGGCATTTGCCTACGGGCGATATATTTATTGCGATCGCCCAAGATTTTTTGTCCGAAGGCGAAAGCCCCTAGGAAGCAGGCAATCGCCCAGTGGCAACTAATGCTTGATAAACCATAGCAGCTGCCTCGGCTCGTGTGGCTTCTCGATTTGGGTTGAGTTGTGCGGGTGCCGGGTGGTTCACAATGATACCTCTTTGTGTAGCAGCAGCAACAGCAGGGCGGGCATAGGCTGGAATCGCTGCGCGGTCTTCGTACTTGTCTAATAGTTTTTCATCCCCAGAGGCAAAGCCCAATCCACTCACCAGAGAAACAATCAGCTGGACTCTCAGAACCGGCTGCTGAGGGCGGAAGGTTTGGTCGGGAAATCCCGTAATGAAGCCACCGCTATAAGCTTGTTGAATCACCGCCTGCGCCCAAAAAGTCGGGGGGATATCGGTAAACTGGATGGCTGGGCGTTTGGAAGTGGGGTTAAAAGCTTTCACTAATAAAGCCGCAAATCCCGCCCGATTCAGTCGCTCATCTGGCTTGAAAGTGCCATCGGCAAAGCCACCCAGCAGGTTTTGATTTGCCAATCCTCGAATAGAATTCTCTGCCCAGTGTCCCTGAATGTCGCTGAAGCTGGGAAGGGACGAGTCGGGATTCACTTCCGGATTGACAATATAGGGAGAAGCGATCGCCTTGACTTCCCCTGTGGTGACTAATGCCTGATAGATGAGTGCAGCAACTTCAGCGCGGGTAATGTCTCGCATCGGTTCAAGTTGTTGAACTTGGGGATAATTCACCACCATGCGCCTCGTGGTGGCAACAGCGACGGCATCTGTGGCGTAGCTGGGAATTTGAGCGCGATCGCCATAAACTCCCAAGACGCTAGAATTACCCCCCGTAAGTGCTAAACCACTGACTAAAGATGCGATCGCCTGCACCCGCGTTAGATTTTGCCCCGGTCGAAATGTGTTATCTGGAAACCCAGAGATAAAACCCATCGATGCAGCCTTCGCGATCGCCCCCGCCGCCCAAAAATCTGCTGGAATATCCTTGAAACTGCTCTGATTTCCCGGTCGTGGCGGCAAGTTAAAGGTTTTCGCGATCGCTGCGGCATATTGGGCGCGAGTCATTGCCGCTTCTGGCTGAAACGTCCCATCCGGGAAGCCACTCATCAGATTTTTCGCCACTAGCGCCTGAATAAACGCTTCCGCCCAATAACCGGCAACATCGCTAAACTGGGCGGGTCCCATTGTAAAAGTAGCGGCAACCGTCGCCGCCACAAATTCCACCGTTCCCTGCACCCGCACTGGATTCAGCTGATTTCCCGCTGAGACGACCGCGAACCGCGTCAGATTTTGCAGATCGACTTCCCCGTTATCCCGCAAAATATTACCTGCTGGCTCTTGACGGCTCCCTAGCTGCGGTTTTGCCCCATCATTGATAATTAGCCCCGCTTGTGTATTTTTCTCAATGAGATTGCGACGCAGCACCGGGGTCGCGTCACGAGACAGAAAAATCCCCGCCCGATTCGCAAAAATCTTATTATCGGTAATTAGGGGAGCCGCTTGATCTCCAATCAAAATTCCGTAACCCGTTCTCTCTGCCACATTCCGACGCACTTCCCCCTTGGCATTGCGGACGAGAGAAAGACCTGTGGAGGCATTTTGGGTAAATACATTATCTAAAATTGCCGGTTTCGCAGTACCCGTGACAAAGACGCCATCGCGACTGCAACTGGTAAAGGTATTATTCGCCAGCCTTGGCGATGTCGATTCTATCCAAACCCCTGTCCCCTTCGCCCCCCGATTCGTCACTGAGACTCCCCGCAGTTGGGCATCCGTTTCCAGCCGCAGGGTAATATTTTGGGAGCCAAAGCTTGGGCTAATATATTCCCCACTGCCTTCGATTTGAATTCCCTTGCCTTTGCTGGATTCATTCCCTACCACCGTCACCCCAGCCGGGATTACCAGAGGAAATACTTCTCCCCCTGCCGCATTGTAAATCCCAGATGCCAACTGAATCGAAGTTCCGGCTTGAGCCTGCTTCAGGGCACGAGTCAGCGTCTTCAGTGGGGCAGATGAGTTCCCGACACTGTTATCTTTGCCAGTTGCTGGGTTGACATAAAGCATTGGTTGACCCATAAAGTAAAGAGTTTTGAATTTAGTCCTTTGTCATTTGTCCTTAGTTGTTTGCTTTTGACCAATGACCAATAACCAATGACCAATGACCGATGACCCATAATGATCGAAGTTGAAAATTTAAGCAAAATCTATGGCGCGACCCCAGCCATTCAGGATGTCACCTTTAATGTGGAACCTGGGGAAATTTTGGGCTTTTTGGGGCCGAATGGTGCCGGAAAAACGACAACCATGCGGATTTTGGCGGGATATCTACCCGCTTCCAGTGGGACTGCCCGGATTGCTGGGTACGATGTGCATGAAGATTTAATGGCGGTACGGCGGCGGATTGGATATTTACCGGAGACGCCACCTTTGTATCCTGACATGAGCGTGGAGGGATTTTTGCATTTTGTGGCGCGGCTAAAGGGGGTTCCCGGACGCGATCGCAAATCCCAAGTAAATTCAGCAATGGAACGCTGCAACCTCACCGAAAAGCGCAAGGTACTCATCCACAAGCTTTCAAAAGGCTTTCGCCAACGGGTTGGCATTGCCCAAGCGATCGTCCACGACCCACCTGCGATTATCTTAGATGAACCCACGGTTGGTCTCGACCCTCGGCAAATTATCGAGGTTCGCAACTTAATTAAAAGCCTTGCCGGTAGCCACACAATCATTCTCTCCACCCATATTTTGCCGGAAGTTAGCATGACTTGCAGCCGGGTGGCAATTATCAATCGCGGTCGGCTTGTGGCAACGAATAGCCCGGAAAATCTAGTTGCACAGCTAGCGGGAGGATCTGGCTATGAATTGGAAATCGACGGGGATGTAGAAGCTGTGCAACAGATGCTTTTAGTTTTGCCCGGAGTTCGATTTGTCGAATCCATCCCCAGCCAGGAATTACCGCCCAATCGCCGTCTAATCCGTGTAGTATCAGATCCGGGCACCGAACCGGCGCGTGATATTGCTGCGGTTTTAGTTGGGGCAGGGGTGGCATTGTATGAAATGCGACGCACTCGCGCTAGTCTTGAGGACGTGTTTATCGAACTGACGACCCAAGAAAAGGTAGTTGTAGATATCGATACGGATGAAACCGATGGCAATGGGACATCCGCTACCTCGCCAGCAGAAGCTGCTGTCATCGTTGCCAATGAGCAATCTAGAGGAGCTGAATAAATGGGCACGATCGTTAGTAATATTGTGGCGATTTACCGTAAGGAATTGCAGGGCTATTTTGCTTCGCCGCTGGCATATATTGTCGCGGGTGCTTTCTGGTTTTTAGCTGGCTTATTTTTCCTCACTGCATTGCAAAGTGAGAGCGATCGCGCTTTGGATATTTATTTTCAAGGACAGCAAATCGGCGCACCCGTTCCCCCCATTGATGTCGCCTATAACACCCTCCAAAGCTTTCTTGGGGCAATGTTCTTTTTATCGTTATTTATTCTGCCCATTCTCTCAATGGGGCTGTATTCCGAGGAACGCAAGCGAGGGACTTTAGAGCTATTAGCCACTTCGCCAGTCACCAACTGGGCGGTGGCGGTGGGTAAATTGTTGGGGGTAGTGACATTTTTTATCACAATGGTGCTGCCGTTACTGGCATACGAAGCGATCGCTTTTAATGCATCAAGCCCACCCCTACCCCCGGCGGTGCCGCTATTGGGTCATGCAGCATTAATCTTGGTTGCCGCTGCGATTCTTAGCCTGGGAATGTTTATTTCTTCCCTCACCGAAAGCACAATTTTGGCAGCAATTCTTACCTTTGTGCTAATTTTATGCTTCTCGCTGATCGAGCTTTTAGCGAAACTGACCGGCGGCGTGTTAGGAGAAGCATGGAATCATTTATCCTTAGTCAAACATTACAACACCCTAGTACAAGGTGTGGTTGATACCAGCAGTTTGATTATGTTTGCAAGCTACATTATCTTAGGCGTGTTTCTGACTGCTCAATCTATCGATGCCTTGCGCTATCAGCGTTCTTAAATTGACGAATGGCGAATCGCGTATGGAGTGGTTGCGATGAGAAGACTGAATGCATGAGATGCAAGTAGCCCACACCTTAAAGGGTGGGGCTTGCGTCTACAAAGACCGCCTTCGAGGTTTCCTGCATCTCGATTGAACAGATCGGCACCCGCAAACCTATCATTGATGAACTGTTACCTAAGCTAAACACTTACCTAAAATCTATTGGCAGCAATTACCAATTACCAATTACTGATTAGCCAACATGAAAACCATTAATTGGAAGTATTTAAAATATCTCTTTTTGCTTGGCCCAGTTCTAACAATTACGGGTCTAGTCGCTGGATTGGTATCCAGTAGCTGGGGTTCTGTGCCCGTAGGTTTAATCGTTGCTGGAATTGTAATTATTGGGTTATGGCTGCTATCTTTGGGCGGTTCGCCAAATGGCTTTTGGGGACGCCGATCAACTCAGGCGGGAACCAATGCTCTAGCAGCAACACTGGCGGTTTTGGTGATTTTGGGGCTGATTAATTTTCTGGGTGTTCGCCGTGTTGTGCGAGTGGATTTAACGGAAAATCAGCTATTTACCCTTGCCCCCCAGTCGCAGCAATTAGTGCAAAATTTATCGCAGCCAGTCAAGTTGTGGGTATTTGAAGAAAATCCGAATCCTCAAGACCAACAATTGTTGGAAAATTACCGACGATATGGCTCTCAATTTAGTTTTGAATTTGTCGATCCGCAACTGCGACCCGGACTGGCTCAAAGGTTTAACCTTCAATCTCTAGGGGAAGTTTATCTGGAATCGGAGGGACGACGAAAGCTCATCCAGACAGTGAATCCGCAGCGCGGGGAGAGCCTTTCAGAAACAGTGGTGACGAATGCGATCGCCCAAATTACGAGCGATCGCGTTGGCAAGGTTTACTTCCTCCAAGGTCACGGCGAACGTCCCTTACAAGCGGCGCAAGGAAGCATCTCTCAGGCGGTGAGTAGCCTGGGAGAGAAAAGCTACACCACTCAACCCCTAGATTTGGCGAAAACTCCAGGAATCCCCCAAGATGCTGACCTCATCGTCATTGCTGGCCCCAAACGGGCGCTGTTTGCCGCTGAAGTCACTGCTTTGAGCGATTACCTGAAGCGCGGCGGTAGGCTACTGGTGATGGTAGACCGGAATACCAATCCCGGTCTGGATAACTTGCTCAAAGATTGGGGCGTGAGGCTGGATAATCGTCTTGCCATTGACTTGTCCGGCGGTCAGGCGGGACTGAGTCCGGCGGTGATTATGGTGACGCGCTACGGTCAACATCCGATTACGAAAGATTTTCAGGATGGTCGTTCTTTCTACCCGTTTGCACGACCGATTGAAGTGACTCCCATCGCCGGTATCCAGGCGACGCCTTTGCTGGTGACAAACGACCAGAGTTGGGCTGAGAGCAATCCCGAAAGCGATCGCTTGCAGTTTGATCCCGAAAGCGATCGCCAAGGGCCTTTAATTCTCGGCGTCGCCCTAAATCGCGTCTATCCTCCCCAAAGTGTGTCTGCACCATCCCCAACTCCAACAGCGACTCCAGGGGCGTCTCCAGGAGCAACCGCTAGCCCCACCCCCAGTGCATCCCCGACTCCAACGGCGACGCCATCGGCTTCTCCCGCCCCATCCGCAACCGCAAGCCCCAGCGCGTCCCCAAGCCCGACGGCGACGACATCAGCTTCTCCCGCCCCACCCGCAACCGCAAGCCCCAGCGCGTCCCCAACTCCAACAGCGACGACATCAGCTTCTCCCAGCCCAACCGCAACTACTAGCCCCAGCCCGTCCCCAACTCCAACGGCGACGACATCAGCTTCTCCGGCCCCATCAGCAACTGCTAGCCCCAGCGCGTCCCCAAGTCCAACCAATTCACCGGCAAAGACGGCAAATGCTGACCAAAAGCCAGCAGAATCCCGCCTAGTTGTCCTGGGTAATTCTGATTTTGCAAGCGATGGTTTGTTCGAGCAGCAACTCAATGGAGATGTATTCCTCAACTCCGTCAGCTGGTTAAGCAAACAGGATGAACAACTTTTATCCATCCGTCCCAAAGAAGTAAAAGACCGTCGCATCAACTTGTCCCAAGACCAAGCCAATCTATTGGGTTGGATAGCTGTGTTGATTATGCCCTTAATCGGGTTCCTTACAGCCGGACTGGTTTGGTGGTTCAGACGTTAGTAATTTCAGATTTTGGATTTAATCTAAAATCAACTCGCGTGTTGATTATGAAGCTAAAACGAACAACTTGGATTCTGATATTGTTGGCGCTGAGTTTGGGGGGATTCGTTTATTTTTATGAAATTAAAGGTGCCCCCCAGCGAGAAGCAGCACAGGCAAAACAAAAGGAAATCTTTTCTTTTGAAAAAGACCAGATACAGGCTTTGACAGTTAAAAGTCAGGAACAAACCTTGAAGTTTGAGCGAGTCACGCAGGAAGCTGTGGACAAGACGAGTATTTCTCAATGGCAGATGAAATCGCCCAGCGACGTCCCAGCCAGCGATCCATCTGTTTCATACTTGCTAAATTTACTGGTAGATGGCAAGAGCGATCGCACCCTCTCCATCTTCCCTAACCAGCTGCAAGAATATGGACTCGACAAACCCCAAGCGACGGTAGAAGTCAAGCTGAACAATCAGCAAACTCATCAAATAATTTTGGGGAAGCCTAACTTCAATAGTAGTTTCTTGTATGCTCAAGTTGACCCCCCCGCCCAGACCCCTCAGCAGCTAGAGGTGCTTTTAGTCCCGATAGACTTCGAGTATGGTGTAAAACGCCCTCTGTCCGAATGGAAAGCCAAGGAAGCGGTTAAAAAAGATAGTCCCGATAAAACCTCTGACAAAGCAACACCCTCTCAGTCACCTCAGCCGAGTCCGTCTTCTTCTCCAGCAAGTAAAAAAGATACTTCCGGCAAAAATTCAGACAAAGCAACACCCTCTCAGTCACCTCAGCCGAGTCCTTCTCCTTCCCCGGAAATTAAGAAAGATACTTCCGGCAAAAATTCAGACAAAGCAACACCCTCTCAGTCAAATAAACCTAGTCCCTCCCCCTCTCCAAAAACTACTAAAAACCAGCCTGCTGAAAAAGCAACACCGTCTAAGTCAGATAAGCCGAGTCCTTCTCCTTCCCCAGCAAGTCAGAAAGATACTTTAGACAAAAAACCAGACAAAGCAATACCCGCTAAGTCACCTCAGCCCAGCCCCTCTCCTTCACCAAAAAATAGTAAAACTGAGACTTCAAAAACCGAAAAGTCACCTCAGCCTAGCCCCTCTCCCTCACCATGAACAGCCCCACCGCAACGCTGCTAGTTTCCTGCCCCGATCGACGAGGATTGGTGGCAAAAATTGCTAATTTTATCTACGCTAATGGCGGCAATATTATTCATGCCGATCAGCACACTGATTTTGCGGCTGGGTTATTTCTCACCCGAATTGAGTGGCAGTTAGAAGATTTTAATCTACCGCGTGAGTTGATTGGGCCAGCATTTAACGCGATCGCGCAACCTCTACAAGCCAACTGGCAGCTGCACTTTTCCGACACAGTACCCCGGATTGCCATCTGGGTAAGCAAACAAGATCATTGTCTCTTTGACCTAATTTGGCGTCATAGAGCAAAAGAATTCTCCGCCGAAATTCCACTAATTATCAGCAACCATCCCGATTTAAAAGATGTAGCCGCTCAATTTGGCATCGACTATCATCACATTCCGATTACCAAAGAAACAAAATCACAGCAGGAAGCCAAACAATTAGAATTACTGCGGCAATACAACATTGATTTAGTTGTGCTGGCAAAATATATGCAAGTCGTCAGCCCTGATTTTATTAGTCAATTTCCGCAAATTATTAATATTCATCACTCATTCTTACCTGCATTTGTAGGAGCTAATCCCTACCATAAAGCCTACGAACGCGGCGTCAAAATTATCGGTGCAACGGCTCACTATGTCACCCCCGACTTGGATGCAGGCCCAATTATTGAACAAGATGTAGTGCGAGTCAGTCACCGGGATGAGGTTGACGATTTGATTCGCAAAGGCAAAGATTTAGAGCGAGTCGTATTAGCGAGAGCAGTGCGATCGCACTTGCGAAATCGCGTGTTGGTATACGGAAATCGCACAGTAGTCTTTGAGTAAAAATCAAGAAGCTCTAAAATGATTTTTTGTATGCTAATAAAATCTAATTAATGCCTTATGACGACTACTCTAACTAAGAGTAAAAACAGCGTGCTACTCAAAGATATTAGCTGGTAAACCTATGAAGCATTATTAACTTATAGCAGTATTTCTACGCATAACTTTAGAACAAATCTGTCAATTTCCACTATATAGCAATCCTAAATAATTCGTGAAGACTATATCCCGACTTCTAAGAGAAGTCGGGGATGTGAACTTCTGGGATCTCACAATTCAAATAGGATTGCTATACATAGCATCACAAGAACGAGAAGAGGATTTCTGCTTAAACTGTACTATATTTTTGACCAATTTCTCTAAGCAGCGTAGTCAGATTCTGCTTGTCAGATTCATCATATAATTTATCTACTACATCTTTAAACTTAGACAAGTCATTCATATATTGCTTGTCAGATAGCTGTGATGCTAATTGCGGTGTTAAAAATCTTACTAAGTCATCTTCATTTTTATCAGATAAAATATCTGTAACATCTTTTACTTTGGACAAATTTTTATTGTCCCGCTCGTCCAATAAAATATCGGCTACTTTTTTCAATCTAGGGACATTATTTCTGGACTTCTCTTGGGATACAAGCTCGGCTAAATTTTGGTCATCAGATACTATAGCTACTAACTCCTTCAACTTAGACATATCCGTTGCGTAATTCTTGTCGGATAAAATATCTACCACCTTTTTTAACTTAGATAATTTCTGCTTTTGTTTTTCTTGAGATAGCAGTGAGACTAATGCCGTTTCTGTCTTGACAAATCTTGCTAAATCTTCGTACTCGATCGATTTGTTTTTCCAGATGAGCCTGCGCTCTGTGAATACAATACCCTCTTTCGCATCATGCCATATACTATTGTCTATCAAAGCGATTACCTTTTCCTCACGATTAACAGATAACCAAGTAGACAGCGCATTTGACAACTTATCCAAGGGCATATTAGGAGCAGAAAAACCTTCCTCAAAATTGTATTTCTGCACGTTCTTTTGAAGGAATTCTCCCAAAGAGCCTGGTAATGGATCTTCAGTCAAGGTATAAGTTCGAGTTTCTAACTGGCGCAGCACTGCCTGATCTCGTTTCTTTTGCTCTTTCAGATTCTTTTGCCCTTTCAGATTCTTTTGCCCTTCCAGAAATGACCAAATCAAAAATGTTGTACCTGATGCCACAAGAGCAGCACCGCCAGTCATTACACTTAGTCCACCAAGAGCCGATATTGTAGTAGTGATAGCAGCAGCACCGGACAGCGTACCAGCGACTCCCAAAGCGCTGGCAGCAGTCCAAGCCGCTAAAACAGTGGTGGCACCAGCTATTGTTCCTGTACCGATAGCAATCCCCAGATTTTTTTGATCTTCGCTATCCATTTCTGAGACTAAGGCAATAGACAGCATCCCTGCGGCTCCAATTAGTGCCGCTCCTCCTGTTGCTACGGCTAACCCACCCAGCATTCCCAAACCACCAGCCGCAACAGAACCACCACCTAAAACGGCTAAAGTTGCATTTGTTGCAGCTGCTCCAGACAAACTGCTAATACTAACACCCGTTGCTGTTTCTGCTCCAATCGTAGTCAGCACTTTCGTAGCTTGCGGGACAATCGCTGCACCTTGTTTTTTCGCCCGCTCCAGTTTATGTCTGATTTCATCAGCATCTTTTACGAGAGTATCTACTGTTTGAGTAAAATCTTCTGGATTGTCTAGATTGTCTAAATCCTGATCCCTTGCTAATGAGTAAACAACTTTAGCATTTGCTGGAATATCTGCATTTTGGATGAAGGAGTCTAGGGAGTTCAACGTTGCTTCATCGGTTGTTGTTTTGCCATCACGTACTGCCTGATAAATCGACAGGTAATTTGCTTTTTCTTCAGAAGTTAGTTCCTTAGTATCATTAATCTGTTTGACCAGAATCAAATCAACTGTTAATGCTCTTGATTTTGCACTCGCTATCGAGTAAATCCGTTTGATTTCTAAAGGCAGGGAAGAGCTTGCAACAATCGAGTCTAAATCTGTGAGCGCTTTAAAGTCAGGTACAGGTTCTTCAGCGCGGACGTATGCGTAGGTTCCTACGATCAGTTTCTTTTCTGTCTCAGTCAGTTCAGATTCAGCTAATGTAGATTCAATGGCTTGCTTAATTCCCAGTAAGCGCGAATTAGTACTGGCAAGTTGATAACGCTGTTGAATTCTATTATCTAGTTTTGAGGAATCTATCACATAATCCAGGAAATCTAATGCAATTAAATCGTTAATGTACTTAGCTTCCTCGATATCTTCATACACAAATTTGCATTTCTTCTTACTTGATTCTTCGAGAAATTGCGTATTTTTATCGATTTCTTGATAAATCTGGTCAGCTAGCCTTAATTCTTGGTCATATAAGGTATGAAAAACTACAGTAATATCTTTACCTTTTTGACCACGACCTTTGATAGTCATCTCTTGATTTTCTTCCGTTCGGGGGATAATATTTACGGAGCAAGTCTCTCCAGAACGCAAAGGAAAGGTTTCCTTTCCCCCGTTCTTAGCTGTTGCATAAGGAACAAAAATATGATATTTCTCTACAATAGAAATATTTTTTTCTACTTCCTTGCTATCAGCCATAGCGCTAGCTGGATAAAGCAAGTCTTTTGCCATCAGGCCGAATGTACCTAAAGCCAGATAACTAAGAAAATAACGGCGGCTCAGAGTAGAGATACTTAGTTGAGGCATGACTAATATTTTTATATTTCTGGAAGTGTTGCACAGTTGTTGCTGACCGAGCTACAACCCACTCATTATTAGCATTTTTAGCCCATTGTCACCACATGGGAAACGCTACCTGAAAATTATTAGAAGTTGACACCAGCCCAGTGCGACCGTACCAAGAATCACAATTGAAGTACCAGAAGAACTATTAGAGTAACTGGCACGAGTAGGCGGCAGCGATCGCCAGGTAGCATTGCTGGGTATGGACGGGATTGGCAAAACTGCGTTGTCTGGAAAGCTAGCAGAACAGATTCAGGATAATTTTGAGTAGGTTATATAGCGATCGCACTGTGCAGTTGTGGGATGTTAGTAGCGGTGAATGCCTGAAAGCTTTCCAGGGACATATCTAATGGAGTTTGGTCAGTTGTCTTCAGTCCAGATGGACAAATACTCGCGAGTGCTGGGCAAGATGAAATGATTAAGCTTTGGGATGTAGCGACAGGCGAGTGCGTGAACACCTTGAGAAGTGAAAGACCCTACGAAGGTAACGCGATGTGCGACTAAAACTAGCTAGCCAGAAGTTGCTCAAACTGCAAGGGGTCAAGGCTATGACGGTTGAGCCAACGACAAACAGTGTGAGCTAAGAGTTGGCGATTGAGC
>NZ_JAMPJZ010000095.1:0-18754 GCF_039961835.1 Trichocoleus sp. ST-U1 | reverse complement strand
GAAGAGGTGCAAAGTCAAAAATTGCCCCGCCGTCAATTTGCTCATTTGGCTCTAATTTATCCCCTCCCTCTAATCGCTCTCCTCCGTCCATGCTGGGATTGGTACACAGAACTGAAAGGGCAAATCCTTTGTCAGCTGTGCTACTGAGCAAGACGGGGGAGCGTCCGTTAATTTGCAGTTCCAGGCGACTAAGGAACCGCGTATCGGCGCAGAAAAGCCCCATGCTGGCATTCATGTCATCGCCTAAACACCCGGCAATGTTGCCCAGGGTATCGGTGACTAAAAACAGGTCATTGTCTTTAATAGTAAGAGTCGGTTGGGGGCGATCGCCAAGAACGCAAGGCCACTCTGGAATGGGCAGCTCTTGTGCGGGAACAAAGGTTTTTCCGTCCAGTTCAAGAATATCCGGTGCCATGAATCAGGTTTCTGCTCAAGAATACAGGGTCTTTGTGAGGCTTTAATCAGGGTCACACGATCTAATTTAAAACCTTACCCATCGCTACTGATATTCAGTAGAGGATCGAGGTTTCGACAAATGTGCCCTTTTTATACTTCTACAAATCTAATCAACGATCCGCTCTATCGTTCGGAGAGAACAAAATTTCCAATTTTTTTCCAACTCTCTTACTGCGGACGGATTTTTTCTTCGCTCAACCTGGTCAATCATGCCCTTTGCGGGGATGACGGCGTTAAATGGAAATTCAACAATACACCACACCCTGCATTCTATAGTACGCTCTATTTAAGGGATTATGTTGCACAATTCTCTGGCTTAAAAGTGTCTGTGATGAAGCAGCATCTCGTATAATAGATTGCTCTAGAAATTAAGGAGGTTCGCATCTGATGGGAGTAGAGGCACTGGAAATAGAAGCATTACAAATACTGGTGGATTCGCTTATCTCTTATAAAGGACGGCTGGTTGGAACTCCAGCCGCTCATACTTATAAAAAAGATAAAAATGAAATAAATATCCCCAAAAAAGTTAGTAGAGATACGCTGAATTATGACCAAGTTTTTATTCGTGATTTTGTTCCAGTAGCACTTTTATTTTTAGTTAAAGGTGAATTTTCCGTTCAACTTGATAACAAAAAAGAGGTGACAGTCAACGGCAAGGAAATTGTCAAAAATTTTCTAGAAGTAACGTTAGAACTACACCAGCAAGAAAGATCCGAAACTTTTTTGAATACGGGTCGAGTTTTAATGCCAGCTAGCTTCAAAATTATTAAGAATAAGAAGGGCAAAGAACACTTAGACCCCGATTTTGGTCAGCACGCGATCGCTAGAGTCACGCCAGTTGATTCTAGCCTCTGGTGGATTATCCTGTTGCGGGCTTATTGGAAAGCGACGGGCGACACCTCTTTAGTCCATCAAGCCGACTTCCAAGAAGGAATCAGATTAATTCTGGAACTTTGTTTTAGCGATCGCTTCGATCGAGAACCTACTCTCTTAGTTCCCGATGGAGCTTTTATGATTGACCGTCGAATGGGCATCTATGGATACCCACTAGAAATCCAAGTCCTATTCTACGCTGCCTTGCGTGCTGCTGATGAGCTACTCGACCGCAAAAATCACAACAATAAAGATATTCTCTCAGCGATAGAGAAACGATTGGGTTCTCTGGCTAACCATATTCGGACTGAGTATTGGATGGATATGGATCGTTTAAATCAAACCTATCAGTACAATGTTGAGGAATATGGGGCAACCGCTATCAACAAATACAATATCTATGCCGCATCTATTCCTTATGCTAATTTAGACGAATGGCTGCCAGAAGACGGGGGTTATTTAGTTGGAAATATTGGCCCATCGCAGATGGATTTTCGATTCTTTTCGGTTGGTAACTTGATGGCAATCGTTTGTTCCTTAGTTACCAACGATCAGTCCGAAAAAATCATGAATCTCATCGAAAAACGAGATAAAGAGCTAATTGGACAAATGCCTTTCAAAATCTGTTATCCAGCCATAGAAGACGAAGATTGGAGAATTTTGACGGGTTGCGATCCTAAAAATAGCCCTTGGTCGTATCACAATGGGGGAAGTTGGCCTGTTTTGATGTGGATGTGGGCAGCCGCCGCTCGAAAATTGGGTCAAGATGCAAAAGAAGAAGAATATATGCAGTTTGCAAAAGCAGCAATTGAAAAAGCTGGAAAACGTTTGCAAAAAGAAGATTGGCCTGAATATTATGACGGGAAAAGCGGTCACTTAATTGGTCGAGAAGCCAGAAGGCATCAAACCTGGACTTGTGCCGGGTATTTATTAGCAAAAGAATTGATGACGCCCTCTGGTTTAGATCCCTTAGAATTAATCAAATTCAAGGAAAAAACTTATGCCAAAAATTAGTAATTTGCTAGTGTTTTACTCCTTCCGGATTCCCCATTAGCGTCATTTGATAAGCTCGTTCATACTCATCCACCATCGTCTTGACGCTAAAGCGATTCAAAACGTAGTCTCGGCACGTCTGGCGGTTTAAGGTTATCGCTTGTGGAATTGCGTCAATCATTTCTTGCAGAGAGTGACAAACAAATCCACTCTTGCCATGCGCGATGACTTCTGGCACCGAACCCATCGCCATTCCAATCACCGGCGTCCCCGTTGCCATCGATTCAATCATTACCAAGCCAAATGGTTCCCGCCAGGTAATCGGGAATAGCGTCACGGTGGCACCTCCTAGTAACTGCGCCTTTTCTTCGTGAGAAACTTCACCGAGATATTGGATTTGTTCGCCATCAATCAGCGGTTTTATCTGTTCATGAAAATAAACTTTGTCTACCGGGTCAACCTTACCTGCCATTTTTAAAGGATAGCCGCTGGCACGAGCAATTTTTATTGCTCCTTCCGGACCTTTTTCTGGGGAAATACGCCCCACAAAGGCTAGATAGGGCGGTTCAATTGCTTTTTCCTGAAAGGGATATACTGCTGGGTCGATGCCGTTGTAGACCGTATGGATGTAATTTAAACCGAGTCGGGGTTCTCTCTGAGCTTCACTGATACTGATATAAGGCTCCCATGCAAATTGCCGGAATATTTTCTCATTATCTGGTGTGAAAATGCCGTGTGTGGTGTGTACGGTCGGCGTCTTCACAAAAGGCGTATAGGGCAGAGCTGCATAGCCGACATGGGAGTGAATAATATCAAAGTGATGCGCCTGTTGATAGACCTGAGAGAGCATCATTAGCTCATAAACTCCAGGCTCTTTAATCTTTGAATCTAAGCGCAGCGCCTGGTTATGCACTGACTTCATCTGAGCTTTTGTAATCGAGTCTCCAGAGGCGAATAATGTTACCTGATGACCGCGCCGAACTAATTCATCAGTTAGTAAACTGACAATGAGTTCAATCCCGCCGTAGCGAAAAGGTGGCACTCGTTCCCACAGCGGTGCAATTTGGGCAATTCTCATAAGAAAAACTGGAAGATGACAATCTTCAAAATCTTAGCTTAGTTTGCTCTGTTTAGAAACTAGATGTTTTTACCATTAGCGATATTTGTTGCGAATCACATTGCGGATACTCCAGTAAAAGTTACTCCACTCTTCTACGAAGGTTTTAAGCATGAGAAAAGCGAAAGATATAATTCCTACTGCAATCGCAGCGGCTTTTAAAAGGCTTATCTTGGCACCCGCTATTTTAAATATTCCAGCACAGACTAGAGCAATGATTCCTCCAATTATTATGGATTTTACACTTTTAAAAACAATAACGATAATCACCATAAATATAGATTCTAATCCTGAAAACAAGACATTTATCGCTTTAACTAACTCATTTCCATAACTTAAAAGTAACCAACTACTAATCCCTAAACCTGCACAAATTAGAATAATGTTAAGTATTATCATTATTTTGCCCTGATTAGTTCTTAACTAAAGATACTATGCTTCAACAAATCTGAGAATGAAGAAAACACTTAAAAGTTCCAGATTTTAAGCAGCCTTTAGCTAAAAATACATAGAAATTGAGCATTTACTTCACCCTATTTACCAAATCGTTGTTTTTCTCAATCTTAAACCAGAGGCGATCGCTATCTTGGTAGCGATCGCCTCTGGATGTCCTGACTTTAAAAACTGCTGAATCCTGTAGAGGCGGGGTTTTCCCGCCGCTGCTGTGAATTGCAAGAGGACATGGGAAAGAAGATTTGGTACCAAGACTTGCATATTTTAAGCCCATGACCTTTTCATTAGAAGATAGGACTGAAGACAGAAGGAATCAATAAGAGTCAGAACTGTGCAAATTTACTAGGGATTTTCACAAGCCATTTTTGCAGTGTATAGAGTCTTTTGCATATCTTCAGCCGTACCTGTTAGTTTTCCAAGCGTTTCTTGTAAATCCTGATTGGACTGGCTAAAGCTCAAACTGAATGACAATTGAGCGAACAGTTATTTATGCAGACGTAGAAAGGGGCTGATGTGTTTGAGTATTCTGGGGACGCTGACTGGTGATAAGCATCTGCATCGTTGCCGGGGGTGCTAAGGTAACGCCACGACGGACAGGTTTAACCGGACGTTGATCGGTGAGAGCTAGTTGATAACGCGAAAGCATCTTTGCCAGTACCAGCTTCATTTCAAACAAGGCAAATGCCATCCCGATACAACGACGGTTGCTGCCACCAAAGGGCAAATATTCATAGGGAGAAAATTGCCGTTCCAAAAAGCGTTCAGGCTTGAAAGAATTTGCTTGGGGGTAAATATCCTCACGGTGATGAACCAGATAAATACAGGCAGCAAGCGGTGTACCGGCATCAAATTGATAGCCCATCAGTTGTACTGGCGATCGCGTAATTCGACCAAAAGTAAATATCGCCACTGGATAAATTCGCAACGTTTCCGAGCAAACAGCGTTGAGGTAGGGAAGTTTAGAAATGGCGCTGACATCTGAAACATCCCCAACACTATTGAGTTCCTGGAGAAGCTTGTCATGTACCTCTGGTTGACGGTGTATCCAATACAATGCCCAAGCGATCGCTGAAGCAGTGGTTTCGTGACCCGCCAACAGGAAGGTCATTAACTCATCGCGCAATTCTTCATCCGTCATTGGTTGCCCGTCCGTATCCCGCGCAGACATCAACAGCGTAAGAATATCTGTGCGCTCTGGATCGAATTGCTCCCGGCGTTGCTGAATCTCATCGTAAATGAGTCGGTCAACTTGCTGCCGTTGGCGAAGAAATTTTCCCCAAGGACTCCAAGAACCCAAATCTCGTTGGAGTGATGGAAAAAAGAGGACGGCGGAGGAAAGGGGAGAACTCACAGCATCCAGCATCGAAGTAAGGAGTCCCTTGAGTTCCTGGAAACGCTGACCCTCATTGATGCCAAAGACAGCGCCTAAGATGGTTTCCAGAGAAATCTCTTGCGCGGCGGCACGAATTAGGAAGGGTTTGCCAATCGTTAGCCGATTCATGACTTCCTCGGTAATGTCACAAATCAACTTGCCGTAAGCTCGCATTCGTTCCCCGTGAAAGGGGGGAGTCAATAGCTGTCGCTGGCGCTGGTGGCGATCGCCATCTAGTAATATCAGAGATTGGTCGCCCAGCAAAGGTTGTAAAATCTTATTCCCACTACCGCTGTTAAATTGTCTGGGATCTGCCGTTAACAGCTCCTGAATTCCTTGCGGATTGCTAATGAGTACATACGGGGGAAAGCCACCCCAGCGGGCTGTGAAGCAGTCACCATAAGCTTTAACAGACGTTTCTAGGTACTGCACGGGCTGGGAAATCCATTGGAGTAGTTGCAGGAATTGCAGCGTCTGCGGCCCATCAGGCAGTGTCATGGCGTTTTTCCTTTTATTTTTTCCTTTTATCGATCGCAAAACTAAGCTAGCAGAGGCAGCGATGCGATCGCTGTAATCTGGAGCGAAAACCTTCCACTAGAAAACCTTCCACTACAGGATAATTTGGCGTCAGGGTTTAGAGGCTTTTAAGGAGTGCGATCCTCAGCCTTCAGTCGTAAAAGTGGATCGATCGCATTTTGTCTAAAATCTAGCCCGGTGATGATTTGGGGTCTTCGGCAAGTCAGTAGAGTTCAGAGGGTACTGTTTTCAACTATGCGATCGCTAAATGTATGCTCCAAGTCCTATTCCCTCCTGTATCTATCTATATTCTTGACCTGTTGGTGATTGGTCTACTCCTGCTGATGGTTACTTTGGGATCGGGCTGGATTAAACGATTACCCCTCTCCTATGCCATCATTTACCTGCTCGTGGGTATCGGATTAGGGCAATACGGGCTTAAGTTAATTCAGATACGACCAGACGCCGAATTTCTGGAACGACTAACGGAATTTGTGGTGATTGTCTCCGTCTTTAACTGCGGTCTAAAGATGAATCGCCCACTCAGATTAAGGTCGTGGAACACAACAGTGCGGTTGATTGGATTTCTGATGCCGATTTCAATTTTTGCGATCGCTGCGGTTGGTCACTGGTTTTTAAAAATGGATTGGGGTCCAGCGATTTTACTCGGTGCAATTCTCGCCCCAACCGATCCAGTCTTGGCTTCAGAAGTTCAGATGGGAGATCTAAAAGATAAAGATGAGCTGCGCTTTGGTTTAACTTCGGAAGGGGGTTTAAACGATGCGCTCGCTTTTCCGTTTGTTTATTTCGGGATTCACTCCTTAAAAGATAGCAACTGGGACAACTGGTTTAAACAATGGGTAGCGGTTGATTTACTTTGGGCGATCGCAGCTGGCATTGTCATGGGAATTATCGCGGCAAAAATGGTTGTTTTGGTTGACCAGCAACTGCAACGTTTCCGCCAGGTCGATGAGTTGATGGAGGATTTTGTTGCTCTCAGTACGATTTTAATTACCTATGCTTTGACAGAAATTGTTAATGGCTACGGCTTTTTGGCAGTTTTTGTGGCTGGAGTCGTCGTTCAGCGGAGTTACCACGATCCCGAAAAGAAAATTTCGCAATTTGAATTCACCGAACAAGTTGAGAAATTACTGGAAGTTGCAACAATTTTGATCTTAGGAACGCTATTGCGGTATGAGCCGATTCGCCAGTTTGGTGGTCAGGGTCTCTTGGTAGCAGTCTTGTTGATTTTTTTGATTCGACCTCTGGGAGTTTGGATTAGCTTTCTCGGTCGTCGCTACCCCTCTGAAACCCGCTTTTTGTTTGGCTGGTTTGGTATTCGTGGCGTTGGTTCTTTATATTATCTTTCCTATGCTTTTGGCGAAGGTTTAAAAGATACTTTGGGCGAACAAATTGCCTGGATTACTTACATCGTCATCGTGATTTCTGTATTTTTGCATGGGATTAGTGCTACTCCTTTGATGAATTGGTACGAACACAATATCAAGAGAGAAGGGAGGAAAAAGAAACAAAAGGTTACTGCTGATTCTTGATAATTCAGTAAGGACACGGCATTGCCGTGTCCTTACTGAATTATCTCTAAATCCCATGACTTTTGCCAATTACCCAATGACGGCGGAAGAAACGCGAAAGCGCTGATTCTTCTAGGGACAAATAAATTGGACGACCGTGGGGACAAGTGCGAGGATGACGAGTTCGCTGCCATTGCTCTAAGAGAGTTTGCATCTGGGGCAAGCCGAGAGGAGTCCCGTTGCGGATGGCGGTGCGGCAGGCGATCGCTACTTGAGCGGTTTGCAAATCTCCACCTAAGCTGAGTTCCACTAAGGCGTCGGCACGATCTTCTCGCTCTTGTAAGGGTGCGGGTGCCGTGCGAATCGCCCACAGTTGCTCTCCAAAAGGTTCTATATCTAAGTTGATCTGTTCGAGTTGCTGGATCTGGGCGGGAGAGAGATGATTCAAGATGACGGGGGGTTCTAGGGGGACGAGTTGCCAAGCTTGGCACAACTGCTCGTACAAAACCCGTTCGTGGGCAATGTGCTGCTCCACCAACCACACCCCAGCCGGATGCTCTGCCACAATGTAGGTGTTGTGAACTTGGGCAACGGCTCGGAGTTCCATCAATCCGATCTCATCAGTTTTCTTTGCCTGAGTATCCGTTGGCTGCGATTGAAGGGAACGATTGACGCTGTAGGCACTTTTCGCTTCCGCTGCTTTGATCAGGCGGCTAACTCGCTCTGGGGTTTTTTCCAGAATTGTCCCCACATTCAGACGCAAGGCTTGCTCAATCGCTGATGTCACCTGTTCTTGCCAGTAATTGAGCTGGTTTAAGTAAATTTCGGCTTTGGCGGGATGGCGGTTCCAGTCTATTTGACTGGCACAGATGAAAAGATGCAGAAAACAGATCGGATAGCGATCGCGCGGTAGCGTTCGCATTAAAGCCCCCAGAATCGTTTGCTCCAGTTCCGGCGACTTTACGTGCCGTCCATTCATCGCCACTCGTACCCAATCGGGACGGCGGCGATGGCATCTGTCTGGCAAGCCGAGTACCACTGTCAGGGTTGAGTTTTGACGGGAATTGGATTCTCCCTGGCTCCCCGGCGTGTCTGTTCCTGTTTTTTCTGGGATTTTTTCTGGGAATGTTGGCACTTCCACTGTCAGATGCTGCAAATCACTCGGTCGGATTTCCCGGAGAATTTGAGGCAAAATCTGTTGCGCTGTCTTCCCAGGACTAATGGTGAACCATTGGCGGTCATTTTGCTGAACCTGCCAGGTGACATGAGGATGACAAAGGGCGATTTGCTGAATCGTGGCTTGCACTGATCTGAGTTGTTGGGCGACGGAAGGCATTCCCTGACGCCGCGCCAACCAATTGCCAAACAGATTAGAGACGGTGACAACCGTACCGGGAGCGATCGCTACAGTTTCCACCTGCACGGATTCCCCGACTGAGTTATAAACCACTCGCCAACCTTCAGAACTTCCCGCAGAACGACTAAAAATCTCCAATTCTGCTAAAGCCGCCAAACTGTGCAACGCCTCTCCCCGAAATCCCAGACTGCTAATTTTCCACAAGTCTTCCAAGTCGCGGATTTTGCTGGTGCTGTGGGCAGTTGCAGCTTCTTTCAGGTCTACCAAGTCCATGCCGCACCCATTGTCTGCGACTCGTACCCGCCACTGTTCCGGCGATAGGGAGATGCTGATGCGCGTTGCACCGGCGTCAAGGGCGTTTTCCGCTAATTCCCGCACCACAGCAGCCAAAGAGTCAATGACTTCTCCGGCGGCAATTAGATTGACTACCTCTGTCGGTAGAGTTTGAATACCAGACACCAGACAACTTGGGGATAGGACATGATATGAGTAGTTAGCACCAATACAGCATAACGCGATGACCAGCGAGTTATTAGAATCTTTTCGGGAAGCTTATAGGAACTTAGATTTATTGCCGCTAATAGACGAAAATGAACTCAAGAAATTTCGCGTTGATTATGGTAGCGAAATCATTGAGGAATTAGAGCAATTAGTAGAGGATAGTCCTGCTGCTGATGGCAAGATTATTTTTACGGGACATCGCGGTTGTGGCAAGTCTACATTGTTAGCTGAATTTGGGCGGCGATGTGGCGATCGCTATTTTGTCGTGTTCTTTTCCATATCGGACACGATTGAAATGTCGGATGTAAATCATATCAATATTTTGTTTGCGATCGCAGTTAATTTAATGGTAGAGGCGGAAAAGAACCAAGTACAAATTCCTCCTAAAACTAAAGATGCTTTTCATAAGTGGTTTGCTACCAGAACTAAAATCGAGGAAGAAAAGCTGAGCGCGGAAACTTCTGCTGGTTTTGATTTATTTAAAATAATCGGAGGCAAACTGAAGGCAGATGCCGCGATTCGTCATGAAATTAAACAGGAGTTTGAAAGAAAAATTTCCGAACTAGTAGCCCGAATCAATGAAATTGCTGCTGTCATTCAGGCATCAACGAATAAAGATGTTTTAGTTATTATCGACGATTTAGATAAAATAGAGTTAGCACGAGTTAACGATATTTATCGCGATAATATTAAAGCCCTTTGTTTACCTCAGTTTCGCGTTATTTACACGATTCCAATTGCCGTCTTGCGCGATAAATTTCTCAGACCTTTAATTGAGACGGAAACTAACGACCAAGTTGTGCCAATGCCAGTCATCAAATTATTTGAGAAAGGAGCTAGCCGCCAACCGAATCCAATTCCTCGCGCTGAAGCGATGAATATTTTGTGCGAAGTCATTAGTAAGCGGATTTCTAACACTTTACTAGAAAGGCAGACAGCAGAAAAAATTGTCATTGCTAGCGGCGGAGTGTTGCGAGAATTGATTCGTCTGGCTAATGAATGTTGTCGAATCTGTCTGCGCTTAGTGCGACGACAGCCGCAGCGACCATTGACTATTAACGATACAATATTAGATGAAGCTATTAACAATATTCGCAATGACTTTGCCGTGCCTTTAGGTAAATTAGATTACGAAATATTACAAACAACTTACCAAAACTTTGAACCAAACGACCCGAAAAGTTCAGAATTTTTGGATTTACTGCACGGACTCTATGTACTAGAGTATCGTAATCGTCAAAATTGGTACGACGTTCACCCCATAGTTATCGATTTGTTGAGAGATAGGGGGTTAATTTAATGATTCGATATCACGCTTCAGATTGGGAGGAAAAAAATGAAATAGCTTATGAAGATTTGCTAGTGGCAATTGAAGCTAGCGAAGGCATATTAAGTATATTAATTGCAGTTTGCGATGACAACAATTTTCGCGAACAAATAATTGCTCGTTATGAAGCTGAACTAGCTCCAGAGATTCGTTCCTATCGAGTAACATTAGCGCGAGGCGAACCAAGTCTTAGAGCTGCGATCGCTGAATTAGTACAAAAAGATGAGTATTTACAAAATCAAGGTAAAGCAGTTTTAACTATCACTGGTACAGAGCAACTTTATTTCCTAAAACTCGGTGCAGAGCGTTCGGAACAAGAGGTTTTTTTCGGTTATTTACAGTGGACGCGGGAAGGATTGCGAGAATTTCCTTATCCTATTGTCCTCTGGATAAATAATCAAATTCTCAGCAATTTAAGTAAAAAAGCTCCTGATTTTTGGAGTTGGCGCAAAGGTGTCTTTCGCTTCGAGTCGAAAAAAACGGCTTTAATCCCGATTAGGGAAATTTCGCCATTTCGGACATTTATAGATGACAGTGACATGGCTAACAAAGATGATGAAGACCCTTATTTTTTGCCTATAGAAGATTTACAACAATTGATTCAACAAATCGAACAGCAACGAGGGACTAAAGACCCTAATTTGGCTGTCTTATATTCTAGGATTGGGAATATTTATAAAAGAAGAGTGGAGCGGGGAGAGTGTCAAGATTACCAAAAAGAACAAGAACTGGCAATAGAGTATTTTGGCAGGGCTATTGCTTTAGAAAAAGAGTTAAGGTTATTAACAGAATTAGCAACTGACCTCAACAACTTAGCCGGACTCTACCGAAGTCAAGGACGCTACAGCGAAGCAGAACCATTGTATCTGCAAGCGATTGACATCGATAAAAAAAGTCTCCCCGCCGACCATCCAGGAATAGCAACTGACCTCAACAACTTAGCGGGTCTCTACGAAAGTCAAGGACGCTACAGCGAAGCGGAACCATTGTATCTGCAAGCACTTGACATCGATAAAAAAAGTCTTCCCTCCGACCATCCAGAAATTGCCACCGACCTCAACAACTTAGCCGGACTCTACTATCGTCAAGGACGCTACAGCGAAGCGGAACCATTGTATCTGCAAGCACTTGACATCCATAAAAAAAGTCTCCCCGCCGACCATCCCAATATTGCCATCCACCTCAACAACTTAGCCCTTCTCTACGAAAGTCAAGGACGCTACAGCGAAGCGGAACCATTGTATCTACAAGCGATTGACATCGATAAAAAAAGTCTCCCCTCCGACCATCCAGGAATAGCAACCGACCTCAACAACTTAGCCGAACTCTACCGAAATCAAGGACGCTACAGCGAAGCGGAACCATTGTATCTGCAAGCGATTGACATCGATAAAAAAAGTCTCCCCGCCGACCATCCAGGAATAGCAACCGACCTCAACAACTTAGCCGGACTCTACCGAAGTCAAGGACGCTACAGCGAAGCGGAACCATTGTATCTACAAGCGATTGACATCGATAAAAAAAGTCTCCCCGCCGACCATCCACAAATTGCCACCCACCTCAACCACTTAGCCGGACTCTACCGAAATCAAGGACGCTACAGCGAAGCGGAACCTTTGTATCTGCAAGCAATTGACATCAATAAAAAAAGTCTCCCCGCCGACCATCCACACATTGCCACCGGCCTCAACAACTTAGCCGAACTCTACCGAAGTCAAGGACGCTACAGCGAAGCGGAACCATTGTATCTGCAAGCATTAGAAATTAGCGATCGCGCATTAGGAGCAAATCATCCTCAACCTGTTACTATTCGGAAAAATCTGGAGAGGATGCGTGCTGAGATAGCATCTAGCAACTCGCATTCAGCTAATTCTCCGTAACTAGCTTTGGCAAGGTAAAGCTGCCAAACTGTGCAAAGCCTCTCCCCAAAATCCCAGACTGCTAATTTTCCACAAGTCTTCTAAGTCGCGGATTTTGCTGGTGCTGTGGGCAGTTGCAGCTTGTTTCAGGTCTACCAAATCCATGCCGCAGCCATTGTCTGCGACTCGTACCCGCCACTGTTCCGGCGATAGGCAAATGCTGATGCGCGTTGCACCAGCGTCAAGGGCATTTTCCGCTAATTCCCGCACTACAGCCGCCAAAGAGTCAATGACTTCTCCAGCGGCGATTAAATTTACTACCTCTGCCGGTAGAGTTTGAATACTAGACACCATGAGATCCAGTTTAGTTTAGGCGAGAGTTGCTGTTTATTTGCCGCAATTTTGCCGAAAATATTTGTCAATTGGGATAGGAATTCTAACACTTTACTCTGCCTAAAGAAGGATTATTTAAATGTTCTTTCTCCAGAAAGAGAAGTTAAATATCAAATTTTGATTAAATTTCCATTGAAGAGATCAATTACTTAGAGTTTTTTTATGAGTGACATTCAAAACAACATTGAAGGCGCTAAAGACAAAGCCGTAAGTGGCGTTGAAAGCGCTAGTGCCAAGGTTCAAGACACCATTTCTAAGGCAAAAGAAGCCCTTCCAGATATTACTCCCACCCCACCGGGAATGAAAACGCAGTCCAGCGTGAATGACCTGAAATCCCGTCTGGAATGGGGCGAGCCAGCTTTAACAATTCTCGATGTGCGCGAGCGCGGTGCCTTCAACGAAGGCCACATCATGGGAGCCATGTCCATGCCGATGGATGAATTAGTAGAGCGTGCGAAAACTAGCCTTCGTCCCGCCCGCGATATCTACGTCTATGGCGACAGCGACACCGAAACCTCTCGCGCAGCTTCCGAACTTCGCTCGGCTGGATTCCAGTCCGTGGCTGAACTCAAAGGCGGTTTTCCTGCATGGAAAGCGATCGCGGGTCCTACAGAAGGGGCTGCTGAATCCCAAAATCCTCCAGGAGCACCGGGATACAATCCTGTCTCTGCAACCAAGAGTCAGGTACAAAAGTAGATTTAGCGATTTGTCAGTCGTCAGTTCTCAGTAGTGGGTTGCAATCAACCATGACGATTGACGCTTATCCAATAGTGAGCCGCGTCCCACGGGTTAAACCTCACTAGCTCGATATCACCCAAATTTATCGGCTGTTGTGGCATGGGTGGTCTGATCCCTAAGGCAGCAATAACTTGATACCCGACGGCTCTTGCCAGTTTTGGCGGCACGGCGTTTCCAATTTGTCGAAACCCGTGCCATTTTGTTGTGTGGAAGCGGAACCAGTCCGGAAAAGAGTGCAGTCGCGCCGCCTCGCGGACTGAAATCACTCTGGGATAAGTTGGATGAATCGGACGGGGAGAGGTGTAGCGACCGCCTCCAGAACCCGTACCGGCGCGTAAGGTATGAGACAGCGTATCCCAATTCAACCGTCGAAAGCGACTCACCGATTCTAGCTGTCCGGGCACTGTTTTCTCGAACCGTTCAATCGAAGCTACCGTGTGTTGGGTTCGCAGAGAGCTAGTCAACAGATGAGGATTGACTAGCCGGGGATAGGCGAAATTATTCGGTTCGGGTGCGATCCCCATTAAGTGCTGTGCATAGATGCTGGCTAATGTCTCCATCTGCTCTAGTTGTCGCTGCTGTAGCAAGACTTCATCAGTTGTCAGGAGTTCGGGAAAATCATCTAGGTTGGGGAGATCGGCGATCGCATCCTTCACGGTCACTCGAAAGGATAAAGAGTGCAGGCTCAAAGGATTCTTCTTTTTGCCTCTTTTCTTTGGCAAGGAAGTCTTTGGCAAGGAAATATCGGGGAATGAAGTATCGGGGAATAAAGTATCCGGGAATGAAGTATCGGGGAAGGTTGTCTTAACGCCTTTACCTGCGACAAAACCTGCGACAACAGGATAAGACAAAGGCACCTCCCCGGCACGAGTTCCTAATAAAAATAGCCTTTTCCGATTCTGCGGCACCCCAAAATCCGCCGCATTTAATACCTGCACGGGTTCGGTGATGTGGTACTCAACGGATTTAAACGCACTCTTGAGCCGTTCCAGATAAATCGCGTGTTCTTTCTGAGCAATGCCGGGTACGTTCTCCATGAGAAAGTAACGGGGTTGCAGTTCAATGACTAATCGACAGAAATGCAATACCAAATCGTTGCGCTCATCGTCGAGACGCCGCTTGCCCATTAAAGAGAACCCTTGGCAAGGGGGTCCCCCAATTGCTAAATCGATTTCACCATTCCAAGCGGGTGCGGGTGGGGAAACCCCGCTGCTACCCTTGTGCAATGCCCATCTCTGTAGCGCTTTTCTAATCGCTTCAGCGGATAGCGTCCTCGCATCGGCACACAAAACCTCGGTATGGGGAAAGTTAAAGGCGTGAACGGCTGCGTGAACGGGGTCAACTTCAACTGCCACCGCTACATCAAACCCAGCCTGCTCAATCCCTAAAGAAAATCCACCCGCACCCGCAAATAAATCGACCGCAACCGGACGGCGATAGAAATGAACCATCCCCATACAGGTGTTCTGACTTGGTAGAGAATTTGTATTCTATCGTCAGTCTCTAAAGCGCAAAAATTTTTTTCCAGTCTCTTGACGGTATTGTATTACTTTTGTAGTATATAGAAGTATCTGATTTTGAAGCCATCTGCCAGTAGCCGTGGAAGCGAAACCGACGCTTTTAGGCGACGTGACTTTATCTCCAAGAGCAGACGGCACTTATATTTTTCTGCTCCGCGCCCAGATGAGTGAAGGATACACACCTAGGGTTCTGGTTGTCATGGGTTCAAATCCCATTCTCTCCAATTGGAGATGTAGCTCAGTGGTAGAGCACCAGAAAAAGTGAAACGGCTTTGCCGACTTGCGCGGAGCTTATAATTTCCAATTCTTCAAGCGTTCACCCCGTATCCAAACTGAGAAAGCTTACATACTTATTTCCAAAGTAACCAAGAGCTTTCTCAACTTGTATGGGGTGACTTATATCGAGGTGATTCCTGTGCAAACAGCCGAGCGCGACTTGCGTTTAGATATGTTGAATAGTCTGCTAACCACGCCTCACCGGGAGCTAGAGAAGGTGAGTGAAGTTCACAAGACGATGGTGGAAAGCGACCCCATCTTCTACGGACATTTGGCAGTCTGGTATCAGCGCAATGGGGATGTCCGCGACCACAAAGAGGTATTTGTGGGGAGTTTGCTGAGCAGTAGCTTAGGGGAACACCGCGACGCTGGTTATGTGCTTTTGCAAGAGTTTCCGCCTTATCAAGTCGCGCGGATTGTAGACTTCTTGAAGCAACACCGGGGTAAGTTGCCGCGTTCTACTCGAACTGCGGTGCGGCGCTATCTGAAGGAACGGGAGAAAAATCCTGTATTCTTCGATCGGGCAGCGCTACGGGCACGGAGTGCGATGAAGCACCTGTATGCTAGTTTGCATATTAAACCGAGCGATCGCGCGGATGCAGTGTTATTTAAGGACAACCCGCCAGAAGATAGCCTCGCGTTTGCGCTGAAGCTGATGGCGATCGCATCTTCACCCTTAGAGCAAGCGCAACTGATTGTAGAACACAAAATTCCCTACACAGTTGCCGTGGGAGCCATCAAACAAATGACCCCCACCGTGCTAGTCGCGCTGATTAACTCCATGACACCACAAGAGGTAATTAACAACCTCAAGTCACTGCAAGCTCGCGGTGCGATGGAAAACCCCCAGGTAAAAGCACTCATCGACGAGAAATTGGAGAAAGCGCAAGGAGATATCCGAGTAGCAGCTTTAAAAGCGCGTGTAGCAGCAGATGCGGCAGAATTAGACGCCGATACCGCTGCACGGTTAGAGCGGGTCATGGACGAACAGGTAAAAAAGCGTGGCAAAATTGCTAAACCGACTGCCTTATTAGTTGATAAATCTAGCTCGATGGAAAGCGCCATCGAAGTCGGAAAGCGCATCGCCGCTCTAATTTCCGGCATGGCGGCGGCAGATTTATTTGTCTACGCCTTTGACACCATGCCTTACCCCGTCAAAGCGTCCGGGAACCAGTTGAGCGACTGGGAACGGGCATTCCAGCACATCAAAGCAAACGGTGCCACCAGCATCGGTTGCGGGTTGGAAGCGATGCGCCTAAGAAAGCAGCTGGTTGAGCAAATCATCCTGGTGACGGACGGAGGAGAAAATAAAGCTCCCTACTTTGTGGAAACTTTCGACGCCTACAAGCGCGAGCTCAAAGTAGAGCCAAGCGTCCTCATCGTCAAAGTAGGTTATTCCTACGATTGGTTAGAGCGCAAGTTACAGGAAAAACAGGCGCAGATAGATACTTTCACCTTTGCGGGTGATTACTACTCGTTGCCGAACTTGATGCCACTTTTATCTCGTCCTTCGCGTCTAGAGTTGCTGATGGAAATTCTGGAGACACCTTTGCCAGTCCGGGATGACAAGTAGGGGTAGGTTTTAAAAAACTTACCCTGACAAAAAAAGTAGGGTGGGCAGTGCCCACCCTACGCTGGACTGCATAGGTTTCGCTATCGGTGAAATATATCAACGATAAATGTAGATTTGCCGCTAGTGGCAAATCCTTGCCAAAAATATATTCATCCCAAAAAGATGCCATGAGCGAAATACAGACAGCGTACAAAGTGGTAGCCCTTGCCGTATGGCAAATTGCTGGCGAAGAGCATCCCGATGATTTAGCAATATTAAAACGAATTTTTCGCGTTAAAGCAAAGGGAAAAAGAATTCAGACTTATTTCAAATTTTAATAAATTTGTCATGAGCATTTTTAAAGTAGAAATAGTCAAAATTAATAGCGCCAATCCTCACCCAAATGCAGACAGATTAGACATTTGCACGTTTGAAGGGATGGCGTATCAGGTTATTACCGCCAAGGGTAATTTCAAATCTGGGGATTTGGCGTTCTACTTTCCGATTGATAGTATTATTTCCGAAAAGTTTTTAGATGAATTGAGGATTCGTCCTTATTACTCTAAAAAACTACGGGCAGTTACGGCTATACCAAGCAAACCCTACAACTCAGGTTAGCAAGGGTTGAGCTTGAATTGGGCGGAACCCTTCTTCCCAAGGCCAGCGGTATTCTTTGTCTTGCCAAATCATCTGGATAACAGGATAGTGGAGACCTCCGTTAAACCAGGAAGCCCAGCAGGTGTATTCTGTTTTTGCCTTGTTACTACAAAGTTTAAATTGGAGCTGATAACCGTCAGCAAGTACGCCATCCAAAGGAGTATCCAGAGGCGGGGCATTCCCCTCGGCAATTTCTTGAGCGTATTCGTTAATCAGTCCCCCTGAAACGCGATTAGGAAGCCCTACACATAAGATTTCTGGGTGTTGAAAGTTATACCAAAGTCCAATTGAGTATGTGAACTCTGGTTCGTCATCTTCTTCATTTGGATAAACGCCCATCAAGTGGCAATTATGTGGACTGTACAAAACATTATCGATTACAGATCCTTCGGGGGTATCTTCAATTGTTGTTATTGCCGACATCCAAACATCAGGGGCAATTTCTTTCTCTTGAGCATCGTTAAACAAGGCAGCGGCTTGAACAAATCCGTTATTAATCAAGGCATCCGCCAGGAATGATGTGGCTTTGAGCCGTTCTCCAGCGACCAGATATGTTTGTAGGGTTTCTAGCGCTTGCTCTCTACTGAGTGTCATAGTGTCTATTTTTGAAATGGAGTCACGCTGACTTGGGATGGAGGATTGCAGATTGCAGAAGTCTCAGCTCAAGTATAAGTTTAGCTGACTTGTTTTTAGCTATTTCATCGCGTATGACACAATCTAACTTCTACGAGCAGATGCAGCTATCTTACAGAGAAATTGCTTGGTGGATACGCCTTTGCGCGATCGCTAGAGCCAAAATTGGTACAGAAGAGCGATCGCGTCTTGTCTCTGTTCAAAACTGCGATCGCTACCTCCTCCGCAAAGACGGTACTGAGTTGCATTAGTCAATATCAAATTTATGGCACGGTATATAGGTGTAGGGGCACACGAGTGTGCGCTCTTATGATTAGAAAAATAGAAACCTACGATTGGCTGGAGCGTCGGTTACAGGAAAAACAGGTGCAAGTAGATACTTTCAGCTTTGCGGGTGACTACTACTCGCTGCCGAATCTTATCCTGCTTTTGTCTCGTCCTTCGCGTCTAGAGTTGCTAATGGAAATTCTGGAGACACCGCTACCAGTACGGGATGATAAGTAACTGCTCAAAGAATAGACCTCCTGCATGAATGGTCAAGTAGTGTGCCAGTTCATAATCGAGATTGCACAATAAGGGAGTAGATCAGCATCAAGAAACTGGGGAGTTGGTATGCCGTATACGGAGCT
>NZ_JAMPJZ010000094.1:0-19033 GCF_039961835.1 Trichocoleus sp. ST-U1 | reverse complement strand
TTTTGCTTTAGGAAATTTTCATAAAGCTGGCTATTTTTGCTTTGGTTTTTATAGGCTGCTTGTTGAATTCATTGCAACTGAAGCCTTTTTGAGACCTGCCTCAACTTTGCATTTTTTAACTTTCGACAGGTAGCAGGATTAATATTCGACCATTCAGCAGCAAACCTGATTTTTTAGACAAAGCAGGCTAGTGGTTAATCATTTTTCGTCAAAAGCAGATGTGGCAGTGTAAAAATAATTATTAATTTGTAAAAATATTTGTGTATTTATTTATAGTATTTTATAGCCGAAATATACATTATGAATTGGCTCGATCATTTAAGGGTGAACAGATGGAAAGATTCTCAGGTATGGGAATATTTTATAAATATTGTTTTTTATAGCTAATTGTTCATTGATTAGCAATCTTGCCATTAGCTGTCCCAAATTAGTTGCAGATGAATTGAGAAGTGGGATACATCTGTAAGGACATGGCAGTCAAAAAGTCCCTACCGAACGTTAGAGCTGCACTATATTCCACCCAACTGACAAACGCTCTAAATTTCTCAAGCAAGCGATCGCTTGGCTGAGTGCAATACTCATGATTGTTAACCTCTCCCAAACGAAAAGCTCCTCCCGTTGAGTTACAGGAGAAGCTTTTCAGAAGACTTAAATTTTGACAGACTTTAGGCTTGAACCATGCCACCAGCAGCTTGAAAACGAGCGCGGGCGCGTCTGAGGGCTTGAGTTGCCTGAATTTGCTCTTGACGGGAACCACCACCCTCAACCTGATTAAGCCTCGCCTCAGCTTCGGTATAAGCAGCACGGGCTTGTTCCCGATCGATTTTGTCGCCGCGCTCGGCACCGTTAACCAGAATGGTTACTTCATTCTCATCCACTTCTGCAAAGCCACCCATGAGGGCGATGGGCACCCAATCTTTACCAGAACGGACACGCATGACACCGATATCCAGGGCTGTCAATAAAGGAGCATGACCGCTGAGGATACCGAGTTGACCTGTAGTGCTAGGCAGAATTACTTCTTCAGCACTAGAATCCCAGACAGTTCTGTCGGGAGAAACAACGCGAACAGTTAAAGCCATAATTTGTGAGTTGTCAGTTGTTAGTTGGTCATTGGTCATTGGTCATTAGTCATTAGCCAGTGAAAAAAGGCTAATGACTAATGGCAAATGCCTATGGACTAGCTTTTGATTTTTTCAGCTTTAGCGATCGCTTCTTCAATATTGCCGACCATGTAGAAAGCCTGCTCTGGCAATGAATCCAGCTCTCCAGACAGAATCTTCTTGAAACCGTTGATTGTTTCTTGCAGATTCACGTATTTCCCTGGAGATCCGGTGAAGACTTCTGCCACGAAGAACGGCTGAGACAAGAAACGCTCAATTTTACGCGCACGAGCCACCGTCAAGCGGTCATCTTCAGACAATTCATCCAGACCCAGAATGGCGATGATGTCTTGCAGCTCTTTGTAGCGCTGTAGCGTTGCCTGAACTTCACGAGCAATCGCGTAGTGTTCCTCACCAACAACACTGGGTTGCAACATGGTGGAAGTGGAATCTAGCGGGTCAACAGCGGGATAAATTCCCTTCGCTGCTAAGCCACGAGACAACACAGTGGTTCCGTCCAAGTGAGCAAAGGTGGTTGCTGGCGCGGGGTCGGTCAAGTCGTCGGCTGGTACGTAGACGGCCTGAATTGAGGTAATCGAACCTTCGGTGGTGGAGGTGATTCGCTCTTGCAGGTCGCCCATATCTGTTGCCAGAGTCGGCTGATATCCCACAGCAGAAGGCATCCGTCCCAGTAGCGCTGATACTTCCGAACCCGCTTGCACAAACCGGAAGATGTTGTCGATAAACAGCAGCACGTCTTGCTTACTGACATCGCGGAAATACTCAGCCATTGTCAGTGCGGCTAAGCCTACGCGCATTCTCGCTCCGGGTGGCTCGTTCATCTGACCGTAGACTAGAGCGATTTTCGATTCGCTGAGGTTATCTTCTTTGATAACCCCAGATTCTTTCATTTCGTTATAGAGGTCATTTCCCTCGCGGGTACGCTCTCCCACACCGCCGAACACAGACACACCACCGTGATTGATCGCGATGTTGTTGATCAGTTCCATCATAATGACGGTTTTACCAACACCAGCACCGCCGAATAAACCAATCTTGCCACCACGGCGATAAGGAGCCAGCAGGTCTAACACCTTGATTCCGGTTTCAAACACCGATGGCTTCGTTTCCAAGTCAGTGAACTTGGGAGCCGGACGGTGGATGGGGAAGGTTTCTTCAGTATTGACTGGCCCTTTATTGTCTACGGGTTCGCCAAGAACGTTGAAAATCCGACCCAGAGTGGCAGGGCCAACGGGTACGGTAATGGCAGCGCCGGTGTCTACTACTTCCATGCCGCGCACCAAACCATCGGTGGAACTCATGGAAACAGCACGCACTTGGTTGTCACCCAAAAGTTGCTGCACTTCGCAGGTTACGGACACGTCCTGTCCGGCTTCGTTTTTGCCTTCAACTTTTAAGGCATTGTAAATCTGCGGCATTTTGCCGCTGGGAAACTCCGCATCGATAACGGGACCGATGATTTGGGTAATACGCCCTACGTTTGTCTTGTCTGTGGTGGCTACCATGCTTGTGCCTATGTTGTGAATCTATCTGTATAGATACGGGAAAACAGTCTTAACATTTAGCAATGCCATTTTCCAGAGTACCACTGAAAGGATGCCGAATCTGTCTGGCGGCTTGAGTTGATCCCCATATAGGAATATAGGATGCGATCGGGCTCATGCGAAGCGAGGCGTTAGCCTAGCGCAGAAAAAGTCAGTTTGCTCTTTTATGTCCTGAATCGAGACAGTGCCTTATCATCTTTGGGTTTCTGCTAGTGGCGGACATTGCTCTAATTGTTGAATCAGTAACCAGATGACGGCACCAAGAGCCAGTTAGTAGCCATAAAAAAATGGCTGTGCCTCCTGAAAGACACAGCACTATCAAAAATTATGCTTCGGATCTAAGGTCTTACTCTTGTGCCTGAGATAGGCAAACCACCTAAACTATCTTTGCCATCCCAGCCAAATTAAGCTTTTAGTGCTTTTTGCTTGTGGCGACGGCTCATCAAAGTCATACCACCGACACTCAGCAAGCCGAGCATTAAGCTGGGTTCCGGAACATCCTGCGGAGGCGCTACGACTCCCACAGACTTACCTTTAATGAACACAGCGGAATCGAATGAAGTATCTCCTACATCCTTAATCTTGATGCTAAGAGTGTTCTTGGCGTTTTTGTTGAGCAAACCTTCAAACGTCAAGGTTTTGGTGTAACCATCTAACTCAGTACCAAGACTCCCTAGGGGATTGTTAATGTAGTCGGCATGATAAGGACCAGCCGCATTGGGAACAAGGTTGTTAATCGTGACGGTTTTGCCATCGGTCAACTTCGCTAGGTTGACGCCATTGAGCAACAGTTCAAAAGAGTCGTTGTACGCAGAACCACCGTACTCTACGAACTCTTCCGAGCCAAACACATACTGGAAGAACAGCTTCTCTACTGAAGCGCCAGCATCAAAGCTAATATCGAGCTGAGCCAACGTTCCGGCACCTGAAGTATTTGACGCATCATTAGGACCGACTACATCGGTGACATTTCCAGTACTTAAGACGATGCCGTTTTTCAAACCGAAGGGGTCGTCACTGAAAAGACCAAAAGCAGTAGCATTGCCTATGGTATTGACAGAAAAGTTACTCAATCCAGTCGTATCACCCAACAGGGCTTGCAGCAGAGCATTTGTATTGTTGTTTGGAGTTACTGAGAACGCCATTGCTGAATTCCCAAACATGGTCAGGGCAGCAGTAACACCAATGGCGGCTGAAGCAGAGATTTTAGCAAAAAGATTCATAGTCCGTCTCACACAAGATTCAAATGTTGACAGTGAAAATACCCTGGTGTGCGATCGCAGCTTTTCTATTAACAGAAGCTGCAAATACTTATTAGGAACTTCAGTATTTAATCGGCCTTGCGTTCCAGTGCAAATTTATTTCTGTATCTACTGTGTCATCCGGAAAAGCGCGTTGCCAGTAGGATTGCCTAAAATTCATCAAAAAAACATACCCTTAGCCGGTAGAAATTTAGACGGCTAGTAGCTAGTGATAGGCAAATTGCTTACGCTGCAACTATTTCATCTGTCCTAAGGCTTACCTTTACTAAAGCTTAAAGTATGAAATTTCCGTAAAGGCTAGTCCTTATTCCTGATATTTCTTCAGTATCAAGATAAGTATTTATTTGATCCCAGATGTCAATCAGTAAATTCCTAGAAAATGAGAAAAAAGGCTCTGTAGAATTTACTTAGGTTTTAATCTTGCTTTTATCTTTCAGTCATCAAGGCATGAAACGTGCGTTCCATCTAGCAGAGAGTCATCAATCGCTTATTGGTCGCTTTACAGAAAACTTACAATCAGAAAATCAACTGTAAGGGAAAATATTTGCCGAATGTCCTATCAAATCAAGCTTTAACACTAATTCTTCACGAAACACTAAATGAAGATTTGATAAAGCTTAAAATTGCAGAGTACGTGAAATTACTTAAGCATTATTACGTAAAAAATAGGTTCTAATTGCTCACAATGTCTCCGTAAGACCTTGGCTTCATCGTTAGGCGATCGCTTGTAAGGCATTCTTAGGCAGGACGCAATCGCACCTTTGAGTGAGGCAAGTGAATTCAGAGCGATCGCTTGATAATAGACACTCTCACTCCGAGTGTCGTATCATCTTTGGGTTCCTACCAGCGCTAGCGATCGCCCTAATCGTTGAATCAGTATCAAGATGACGGCACCAAGAGCCAGTGAGTAGCCATAAAAAAAGCTGTGCCTCCTAAAAGACACAGCTAGCTAGCAGTCAAAATTGGGTTTTGCGTTAAAGGTCGTACTCTTATGCCTAAGATAGGCACTCAACCACCTGAACTATCTTTGCCATCCCAGCCGGATTAAGCCTTCAGTGCTTTTTGCTTGTGGCGACGGCTCATCAAGGTCATACCACCAACGCTCAGCAAGCCAAGCATTAAGCTGGGTTCAGGAACATCCTTCGGAGGCGCTACGACTCCCACAGATTTCCCTTTGATGAACACTGCGGAATCGTATATACCATCACCGACATCCTTAATCTTGATGCTGAGAGTGTTCGTAGCGTTTTTGTTCACTAAACCTTCAAAGGTCAAGGTTTTAGTGTAGCCATCTAATTGAGTGCTAGCGCTCCCTTGGGGATTGTTAATGTAGTCGGCGTGATAAGGACCGTTGGGATTGGGAACAAGGTTGTTAATCGTGACGGTTTTGCCATCGTTCAACTTCGCTAGGTTGACGCCATTGAGCAGAAGTTCAAAAGAGTCGTTGAACGAGGAGCCACCCCACTCTACGAACTCTTCCGAGCCGAAGACATATTGGAAGAACAGCTTGTCTACGGTCGCGCCAGCGTCAAAGCTGATATCCAGTTGAGCCAAGTCACCAGCACTGCCACCGCTTCCCAAATCCGTACCCTTCGATGAAGTATTATTGGGACCGACTACATCGATGACTTTTCCGGTACTTAAAACAATACCCTGATTCAAACCGAAGGGGTCGTCACTGAAAAGACCAAAAGCCGCAGCATTGCCTGTGGCATTGATCGAAAAGTTACTCAGTCCCGTCGTGTCACCCAACAAAGCATTCAGCAAACTATTCGTATTGCTGTTTTGAGTCACTGTGAATGCCATTGCTGAATTCCCAAGCAAAGCGAGAGCAGCAGTAACACTAACGGCGGTTGAGGCAGCGATTTTAGCAAGAAGATTCATGGTTTGTCTCACACAAGTTAGAGTTGGCAGTAAAAATTGACTGGGGTGAAGATGGCAGTTTTTCTATTTATGGAAGCTGCAAATAAGTAGGAACTTATAGTAGTTAACTAACCTTGGCTTCCCCGGATTTCTTTTCTGTATCTAATTTGTCATCCTCAAAAAGAAATTGCTAGTCCGTTTGTCTAATATTCATCAAAAAAATATGCACGTAGGTAGTTACGTTGCGGATTGCTTAACTATGTTTATCTACGCCAAATAGCTTATGGAGTAAGCTATCTATTCATAAATAAACTTATTTTTGCAAGCAAGCGTATACAAAGTTCCAGTAAAGAGAAAATGTTTGCCAAAACATTCCCCCCCTTTCTTTAGGAAGTAGTTATTTTTAGCAAAATCCAAGGGCGTAAATTTTCGGATTATTCAGTAAAAACACGCTATAGAAAACTTAAACAATTCAATTTCTATCTTTTCTGGAGGCATTCAAAAATCTAAATTACTTACGCATTACGGATGCCACCATTAATGTTTATTTGTTGTTTTATGCCAAAAATTACATAAAACAAGTTAACAGCTATAAGGAAGAATCTGTCCCAGGCCTTACTCAATAAAGCTTTGAGACAAATTAAAAGCTTAAAGACGAGAGACCATTTATGTGAAACTTCAGCTTTGCTTTTAAGTGAAATTAAGTAAGTAAGATTTCTAATGCCAGGAATTTGTCCGGAATACATTCGCTTCATCGTAGGGCGATCGCTTGTAAGGCATTTTAGGCAAGACGCGATCGCACTGGTGAATGAGCCTCTAGCGCGATAGCGAAGCGCTGACTTGTCAGTTCGCACCTTTGGGTGAGGCAAGTGAATTCAGAGCGATCGCTCCTTTGTGTCCTCAATCAAGAGAGAGTACCGTATCGTTTGTGGATTTCTGCCAGTGGCGGATATTGCCCTCATCGTTGAATCAGTAACGAGATGACGGCACCAAGAGCAAGTTAATAGCCGTAAAAAAATCGCTGTGCCTTCAACGCTCGACAAGCCAAGGATTAAGCTGGGTTCAAGAACATCCTTCGGAGGCTGTACGATTCCCAGAGACTTCCCCTTAATACAGCGGAAGGCAATACACGCTGCGATCGCTATCCTTCATGCAGCGATGGATGCGATCGCTCTGGTAGAGACACTCGAATTCAACATCCCTTATCAAAAAAACTGCCGTGCCTCCGGATGGAAGACACAGCAGTTCTCAATATTGGTTTTAGATTCACTTGGGCCTGTTTTCCTAAACTTTGTTTTACTGTTGTTTCCGCAATAGCCACGAAATGGAACCTAACGCACCAAACGCTAACAGACCCAATCCAAAAGAGGATTCAGGAACAACCGCAACTGTACGGGATGCCAGACGAAACTCAGCCATGCCAAACCCATGAGCAGCACCGTTCGAGAGGTCAGTAATTTTGATGGTGGAAAGGAAATCTCCCTCAGTGGCGTAGAACCCAAAATACTTAGCACCTGACAAACCACTGACTTTCTGCAACAGGGTGGTCGAGGTACCATTCATACCCGTTACGGCGATGTCGAATAAGCCAAAGAGGTTTGGCTCCACATATAAATCAAATGCACTAATACCGCCAGGCAGTGTAATCGTCGTGGTTAAGACATTCCAGCCGCTAAAATATACCTCCCCGGTGTAGCCATGACTCCAGGTTGTCCAACCGGAATTAATATTTATTTTCTGAACCTGGGGGCTGAAGGTCAAATTGCCCAACGGCGACGAGAGAGTCGAGAGAATCGAAAACTCTGGTAGGGAACTATTTTCTACCTGAACCATATTGAAACCCAGCTTAGATAGGGCATTTGACCCTGTTGCCCATGACGCTGAATCATCCACTGCGAGAATTGCCGCTTTGAGGGGGGGTGCATTCGCGCACATCCCTCCCACGGAGAAACAGGCTACTCCAGCAGCAGTCATAGATAGTTTTTTCATAAAACTCAAGGCACTCATAAAACTTTTTTCTAAAAAAGTGAATATTGACTGTATAGGTTGCCCGTTCGAATTGAGGGAATCTTGAGGATTTCGTGGCGATCGCAAGCCCAAGCACCGGCAATGATGACTAATGAGGATTTCGGTTACTCTCAGATAGAATCAATCGCTACAGAAGAATTTTGAAGGTTTTGTGTCAACCGTTCGTCAAAGCCGCTCTGGATATAACTTTTTACAACTTCGTGCCTATACAGTTAAATGTTGATAACCGTATATTCTCTGACGTGCCAATATCACTGTTGTTTCAATAAAACCTACAAATCTCCTTGTGTCTTTGTATACTTTTAAAAATCAAAATTTTGTTGTACATATTTCTGTGCAAAGTCTGGCATATTTTTTGAATAGATTACCAGTACCTTTCGATAATCTTTATTGAAACAATATATTAAAATCGCTAATTTGAATCAAAATCGGAAGCCGAAATCAGCCCTCAGACTGAATTTATATGACTCGGTTAATGCTAGTTCGTAAAAAATTATACGAAGGCTTCATGAATTTTTAATAAAGGCTCGCTGTTGAGAATAGGAGTTTAATAGCCTTTCAGCGCGATCGCCCTGCAACTTTACTTTCTAGAGGCGATCGCATCGGGTTTTAGGGATGCAGAACGCTGATTTGGCGCTGATTTGGCGCTTTTTCGGCTCGCGCCGTGCAGATACTCCCCAATCCGCCATAAACTACGCAAAGTCGTTATTGGATATCCCCCACCCCCCCTTAAATAATAGGCTTTGACGCAATTTTCTCCTTTGAAAAAGAGGTTTGGGGAGAGCAGCCAAATCATCGCGGCATAGGCTAACTGCAAAGTAGCTGCTTTGCAGCTAGGGTGTTGGATGTAACGTGAAGTAGCAAATAGTATTGCCCAATACACCTCTCATCTCTGGTAACAATTGCGATGCCTTCCAAGGAAGATCCGGCAATTGCTAATTTTTCCTTGCAGTTAGTTAAGGATGTTTATCCGTAGCTTTCTGTTCCCATTTTCGCTTCAGCATTTCATTGTGATTATTAGCACTAATCACCCATCCCCTGAATGCAGAATCTGGTTCTCCAGACACTTCCTAAACCTGTGGATTCCACGTCATCCCATTTTGAACTTTAGATTTGGGATTATTGATTTGGAAATGCCGCTTGATAGGCAGTTTCAGAGATTCAAACCATACAAGGGTCGCACCAAATATATGACTTTCCCACATGGTTGCTACCTAGCCATTTGAAAAGCTACTGTACGATTTGTAACTGAAATTTTTCCCTTTTTTAGTCCTACATAAACTTATATGGAATTTCCCGTTTATAAATTGGGGAGAAGCAATATGCTCTTAGCATTCGCTTTTTGACAAAATTTTTATCTAGATAGGCGAAATCGACAGGTTGGGCTATGCCAACCTGCCTAACAAAGAAGCTAATTTTTTAGGGATGTTTGCGCTTGCGGATAGCACCCGCACCAACAGCACCAAACGCCAATAGAGCGATCGCACTCGAAGGTTCGGGGACGTGTTCAACAGTCACATCAAAAGAACTGAAAGCAAATCCACCGTCGCCATCAGAGACTCTCAAGCCAACGGTATAAGTCCCGCTATTGCTAAAAGCCCACTGCCCCGTAGTGCCCGTGAAGTCATCAAAAACGCCATCATTATTGATGTCCCAGTCAAAGCTGAGCAGATCCTGGACGCCCGGATCGGTTGCGGTAGCAGCAAAATCAAACTTCTGGTTTTCTAAAACCGTGAGGGCTGAGGTGATGCTAGTAATGGTGGGGGCAACGTTCTCAACCGTCACGTTAAAACCACCGTAAGCATACCCGCCATCGCCATCTGAGACTTGCAACCCGATGGGGTTGAAACCTTCATCGGCAAAGGAAGATTGCCCGTTGGGTCCAATGAAGTTATCAAACAGGCCGTTGTTATCTAAGTCCCAATTGTAGGTGAGAACATCATAGATTCCCGGATCGGTTGCGGTGCCATCAAAATTAAAGCGATCGCCTTCTTTAATGGTTAAATTTGGGGTCAGGCTAGTGATGGTGGGGGCAACATTCAGAACTGTCAGCGTTCGAGTGACGGGCACACTATTCTCACCTCGACTATCCTGTGCTTGCGCCGTTAAGGCAAAACTTCCCTCATCTGCATAAGTCCCTAAGGGTACGGACAATGCACGGACTCCTGAAGTATTTGGATCGCTACCAACGACATTCCCATTTAGCAAGAAGGCGATCGAGTCGGGATCGGGATCGGTCGCATACAGTATCGGCGATACCGATTGACCCTCATAAATTGTGTAATTGTCGAAACTTAGAACCGGCGCGATGTTTGGAGGTGGGGGCGGTGGCGGTGGTGGCGGTGGTGGCGGTGGTGGTGGCGGTGGTGGCGGTGGTGGCGGTGGTGGTGGCGGTGGTTCTAAGGGCTTCACTGGATCGGCGGTGGTGCCGCTATCCGTATCGGCGATAAACCGCATTGTCCCGTTAAATCCGCCGTTCCAGGACATCGAAAGTGCCCCAAATAAGTCGCCTCTTGAAATGTCAATCGGAACTGAGTAGGCATAGGCAGAGGGAGATTGCCCTGATAGTACCTGGAACTCCCAACCCTCTGCTGACCCAGGCGTATTCTGGGGACCATTTAAATAAGGATAAGTATCAAAAACGGCATTTCCAGGAATTGCATTGATTAGCAGCGAGGCAATAGGGCTGACGCCGGAGTGGGTCAATCTCCAGCCGTATGCACCATAGGCTGGATCGTAACCGTATGTATTACCCGCTTGGGTGAGAGACCAGCCATTTCCAAATGCTCCTCCCGAAATAGAATCTGTCACCCCCCAAGTTGCCGTTTGGGAGGTTCCATCCAGGAAACCAACTGTAATCTGCATCCCGCTCATCATGTTTCCGGTCGTTGCATAACCGGAGAGAGTGGTTGCTAGGGAGGGTGCGGCTGTTCCCAAAGCGATAAAGGTGGTCGCGACACCGGCTGATAGATGTTTCCACAAAGAGGTAGTCATTAAACCGGCTCATCCTCAAAAGTAGATATTATTAATGCTGCAACGGGTTTTATCGATGCCCCGATCAACCGACTCCTGAAAAGCTCTTTTTTTGTGGAAAAAGAGTTTTAAATGCTGGAGTGATTCTCTTTTTATTGTTAAAGGCAACCCATAAATTTCCTATCCACCCACAGCAGTAAAAACAGCCAATCCGTTTAAGTTTGGCTTTAGAGAGAGGATTAAGTTAGATGACAAATTAGACCAATTCGCCCTAAGTTTGCATGAAAACTTAGTTCGCTCTTAGGAGACAGGAGAGCATAAAAGCCTGAGAAAGAAGCCGATTTATTTTAGTTTCAAGAAATAAAAATAGGATTAAAAACTTGGTGAAGGCTTTAATAGGATGAGTGCCCCCCTCCCGCAGAAGCGAACTGACTCTTTCAGCGCTAGGCTAACGCCTCGCTTCGCTAACGCGATCGCATTGAGCGCATTCAGGAGCGATCGCTATTATGTATCCCCAGGCTCCGCATCTGCTTTGACCCGCCGGATGGGCAAATTGGCAATCAATGCCGTCGCCCGTTGGTTACTTTCTAGAGAAAACTCCAACCCCTCTGCCTCGATTTCGACATAGCGAGAGACGACTTCCAGGATTTCCTTCCGCATTGACTCCACCATCTCTGGTGTTAAATCAGCTCGATCGTGGGCAATGACCAGTTGCAGGCGGCGCTTGACTTCCGCGCGGCTGTTGTCAGCACTAATGCGAGGAAAAAGTCGTTCTAAAAGTTCGCTAATCATGGATCGGGCAGATGTGAAGGTTAGATAATCTTAGACCACAATAATTTTCGGATGCGAGAAAAGAAGTTGTCATTCCCAGCATCCAAATTCAGAAACTCAATTGGCTCCCCTTCTAGGCGGCGGGCAATGTTGAAAAATGCCGTTCCCGGTAGGGTGGGATTTTCAGCCAGTACCAGAGGTTCGCCCCGATTTGTGGAGACAATGACCCGCTCATCGTCAGGAATCACACCAATTAAAGGAATGGCGAGAAGTTCCTGCACATCTTCTACCGACATCATGTCATTGGCTTGCACCATTGCCGGTCGAATGCGGTTGACGATCAGGTGGGCACGCTTAATGTTTTGGGCTTCTAGTAAGCCGACAACCCGGTCAGCATCCCGCACCGCGGCAATTTCTGGCGTTGTCACAATCAAGGCTTCCTGGGCGGCAGCGATCGCATTCTTGAAGCCCATCTCAATCCCCGCCGGAGAGTCAATCAAGACATATTCGTACTTCGCAGCTAATTCATTAACCAGCTGTTTCATCTGATCTGGGCTGATTGACTCCTTGGTTCGGGTTTGGGCAGCGGGTAATAATACCAGTCCCGGTTGCCGTTTATCTTTCACCAACGCTTGATCTAACCGACATTCGCCTGCCAGGACTTCAACCGCCGTGTAGACAATCCGATTTTCCAGCCCCAGCAGCAAATCCAAATTTCTCAAGCCAAAATCCGCATCGACTAGAGCAACTTGACGCCCCGCCCTAGCTAAAGCCATACCTAAATTTGCCGTTACGGTGGTTTTCCCCACCCCTCCTTTGCCGGAGGAAATCACAATAATGCGACTCATGTTGAAAAGTTCTTAGCTTCGTTTTAGTGCGTGAATGTATAGGGGCGAGTTTAATCGAATTGTCTATTCTCCCACAGCTATGCCTAGTAAATTCGCCCTTGAGAGAGTTTTGATTTTGGCGTTTTAAATTAGGTCAATCAATTATTTTTGAGTTTTTTTGTTTTGAGTTCAGTATATACTTACTCCTCAAAAATAATAACGCCTTAACTTAAAACTAGCGCCAAACTGAGGGCAGGCACCAAGTAGACATCGCCCTTACAACCCCTACAGAACTTATCACTCGCCCTAGATTGCCTCTTTAACGTCCAACCCCCATCGATAAAGACTGGGTTTTAGAAAAATCAGTCGTTCTAGCGATCCGAATTCCTTCCGGCGTTACGTAGGCAACCTCCGGATAAAATTGAGCGGGTGGATTTTCCGGTGCCCTCGCCAGATAATCAGCGATTCGCAGCTGGGTGGGTTCCATCTGTAGCGCCATAATTAAACACTCTTGATTGCCCTCAGCACCAGCATGAGCAATCCCGCGCAGACGTCCCCACACTAAGATATCGCCGGATGCGATGATGCTACCACCCGGATTTACTTCTCCTAGGATAATGACAGTACCGGGATGACGAATTTCCACTCCCGAACGCACAGTCGTTTGCAGATAGAGGGGTTCTGCTAATAAAGTCGTTGGCGGCGAAGGCGGTTGATTGAGAGGGGAAACTGGGGGTGCTTGTTCCACCGAGTAACCGGCAGCAGCAGCAGCAACAGCGGTTTGACGGCGACTGGTATAGACACGCTTGAGTTGTAGCCGATCTTCGGCAAGGGCATCTGCGATCGCTTGCAGCTGGCGTCCATCTAATAAGCGATCTTTTGCCACCAAATGCACCTCTGTATTCGGCTGCCAGAAGCGTTCACCGGCATTGAGGCGCTGCTTCAGCTGTTGCCAAAGGTCAGACCAGCTAGCCGTGGTGGGTGTCTCCGCTTCTGGGGGCAAAATTAATGTCAGCCACCTCTGGTCGCTTTTGATGCGGACTTGTTCGTGGCAATTTACTTCCCCTGTATTTTCGGGAACAACTGAAACAGCGATTGGAACGGACGAATCAGAAGTCATGGACGAAAAGCCTGACCTGGGCGGATTGACTAATTATCCATGATATAGGCAAGCGGCATCAGGGCAAGGAGACAAGAGGGCAACCGGAGAACTTCTTATCCCTCAACCTTCAACCTTTCTAATGACTAACGATGCTAACTCAGACGCCGATAAACCGTGGCTAATCCATCCGTATCCCCCACATTGCCGGGAAACAATACCACGGGCAAATTCGGAAATTGGGGATGATTCTCTGGAGTCCGTACCATCGAACATCCGGCCAAAATTTGACCGAGTAACCGCGCTGAGGTTAACGCCAAACCTGTACTCAGAACATCATTAGAAGTAATGCCGCCTTTGCTGATGAGAAACCCAATATTTGCAGGTAAACCCTGTACGATATCCATCAACAAAGCAGAAACATCTTCCCCAAACAGTAACCGCGTTTGCACATCCTTAAAAGTAAGTTCTTTGCGGCTAGTGTAAACTACAGGCGTTTTCCCCGAATTGTACGCTGCGTGAACCTTTTCCAGTGTTTCATTGAGGAGACTTTCTAACGCAGTGACAGAATCATCAAGTAAACGTTCAATCTCTACTTCAATGCCAACCGTACCTGGTTCTTTTAGCAGTTGTTCTAGCTGTTGTGTCGTCTTTTTGACATGAGAACCGACAATCACTGCGCCCGGTTTGCCTTCCCGCACATATTGCGCCATATCTTCTGCGGCTACAGGTTGCGGAGGCAAAGCAGCCAAGGCGGTTAAGATACTGGCAGCACTGCGAAATAGGAAGCGTTTTCCCTGACTGGCTGCTGCTAGAATATCTTCTGCAAAGCGGTTTAAATCTGCTTGAATTTCCCCATCTACGACGCCGCACCGATTGCTACTGAGGTTCATCAGCCGTTCCAAACTTCCAGCCCGAATATCTGCAAGTAAAAAGCGTTCTACTTCGTTAGCTGGAATTCTACCCTTTGTCTTTTCTTCCACATAATCAGGCAAATAACTATGGTGGTAGCCAAAGACTGAATCGCGGGCAAACTCAGTTTCATGAACGGGTGTAGGAACGCCATCAATTATCAGATAATGTACGCTATCGCGGGTCACTCGTCCCCCCTCGAAGAAGGCAGGAACCAGGAAATGAGCATCAAAGGAACCCAATTCTTCGGCAATTACATCCGTTTCGACTGGGTAATGTCCGCGCAGAGTGGAGTCAGAACGACTGACAATTAGAAAATCATCGGTGTTTGATTGGGTAATGGCTTGCTTCAAGTTGTGACAAGCTTCTCTAGTAACCTTTGCCGCTTCTTCTGGAGTCAGCGCCCTCGTATTCGTCAGTACAAAGAAAATCGGTGACTCGTCCGCCAACCCCAACCGCAAGGTATCTACATCCCAGCGCGTCAGCAGCAAGCAGCCGTGAACCGTCTGAGAACCAGTAGGGTCATCATCGAGGACAATAATTTTTGGTTTGGTTGTCATGCTAAATCTCTAGCGACTCCTAGCGAGAAAGCGATCGCAGCTATACAGACTAAACCTGCCATCGTTTACCCTTGAGTAGAGTTTAGGGCAGGTTTTCAATCTAATTGGTTGAGTCCGCGCAGGCGGACTTTGTTTGTGTAACCGCGAATTCTATTCGCCGGGTCTATTGGTTTTAAAGTTGATTCTGTATTTTCTCATCTCTTCCTGTACGCTGACGCCAATCTGCAACCCCACCCCATAAGGATAGTCATGCTTGGCTTGAACGTAAAGATAGCCTCTGATGGCATCTTTAATATTTTCAATTGCTTCGTCCAATGTCTTATCTTGACTTAAACAGCCAGGAAGTTCAGGAACTTCTGCGATATACTCTTGATACTCTGGATTAAAGGTTAAAATTACTTAAATTTTTATAGTTTTATTATTGTTCGCTTTTAATATTTTATTAAGTTTTCGTGCGTTCGCATTACCAATTTATTCCCTCCGAACATAGGTCAGCTTTTTTTCTTGACCCATCACCTTGTTTGATTAACTCTTCTAAATGTTTTTTCCATTCACAATCTAGTAAATCTACATATTCTTCCTGCAACAAATTCATTCCAGATGTTTGAGGATTTAAACGCGCGCCTTTAAATTTTGGGTTATTTTTAAGGTCAGTTGTTTTTAAAGGTCTATCATAATCAACAACTTCTATCCACTCAATATCAACAGTAAAATCATTATATTTTTTCTTGTTATAAGCTTCACTAAGTTTACTATAATTGTTATCATTGCGGCATAACTGATATCTAGCAGGAATCACTAAGCCATAGGCAAAAAAACCACGAGGTTCTTTGCCTACTCGCTTAAAATAAGCCCGATCGCCTACTTCAATAATTCCAATCTTTGCACACGTCCAAGTAACAATAAAAGATTGACCTTCTGCAAAGGATTTTTTAGCTCTGCATATATCAGGTCTAGGGTTATGTTCAGGATCGCTATCCCAACCTGGCTTGGATAAAAAAAATCGCGTTATCATCTGTTTACCTCTGCTAGCTCTTTGGTAAATCTAATATATACCCCCACCTAATAATTCAGGCAGGGGTATTAAATCTAGCTTAATGCACTAACTCAATCGCACGTTTTGTTAATGCTTCAGCCGTCAAACCATTAAATGCCATCAATTCACCCGCACTAGCAGTCGTTTCACCACGCTTCCAGGCGAAGGTGTCGCGCTTGCAGTTACTCCGAAGCATGATGGGTTCTAGCATCCCAGAAGCGCCACCCGTGACGCCAACTAAGGCATCACCATTAAATAGCTTGGCAAAGCCAGCATCGTCCAAAAAGTCGCCATCGGATTCGGAACAGGTATCCCAGGAGACATCATGGGGACGATACAAGCGGCGGGGATTAACAATCGAGACAATCCGCGCGCCAATTCCTTCGGTTTCTAAAAACGCAGCGGCTTCAAAGACTGGCATCAGCGTCATATCGCCAATCACGGCAAACACCACCATCTTGTCACCGGGGATTTCATGCAGCACAATGGCACCGTCGCGCAACCCTTGGCGAGTTTGTTCAAAAGTCGTGCGAATCGGTAGGGGAGATTTACTCGCAGTAATGACAATTCCCTTATTCTTCGTTGTCAGCGCCCAGTCGTAGCAGACTTGGATACTATTGGCATCGGGAGGGAACAGAGGGAAAACATTGCCATTCCGCATCATGGCAGCGAAATAGGCTTCAATTTCCGGACGTTGGTGCGTCCAACCGTTACGCCCTTGTTCCAATGCTCCAGCAGTGTATAAGGTAATCGTAGAGGGCGTGGGACGCCGCAATTCCGCCATCGCTTGCGTTACGGTTTGCCAAATCGGTAAGCCGTTGATGGCAAAGGATTCGTAGGAACACCAGAGAGTTCTAGCACCCATGAGGGATAAGCCAACCGCTAACCCAGCACAAGCGTCTTCACTCAGGGGTTCGTAAACTTGTCCTTGGGGTGTTTGATTGTAGAGATCGTCCACCGTGGGGTGGATAATCTTCAGGGCTTGGTTAATATTGGCAATGCCAGAAGCTTCGTTGCCATCAGCGTTGGTAACGAGGAAATTGCGATCGCTTTCTCCGACTTTCCCCACCAAACGCCCCATCGCTGTCGTTGACACCTTTGCCTCGCCACCGACAGAATATTCTTCCAAGGGCAATTCACCCAAGTCTGGCAACGGTAACTCAAATTCTGTCACAACGGTCTTAGAAGCAGGGCCACCACCGGCGCGTTCGCAATTCGTCCGCACCAATTCCCACGCCGCAGAGGATAAGGCGCGTGCTTTCAAAGCGTTGGAGATGTGGGCACTATCCAGGGTGTCTTTAGGATAGAGGTTGTGGGATTTTGCACCTTTGGCGTGGACACCCGCACCCTTGAGCTGTTTAATAATCAGTACGGTGAGTTTGCCGCCGAGTGCAGATTTCGCTGCTTTATCTACTGCCAGTAGCACCGCTTTGGTGAATTCCAGACGCTTCTCGAAGGAAAAGGCTGTGCTATCAACATAATCTCCTGGCTGGTTTTGATCGTCGAAGTCTTTAGCGTTAATTAAGACAACTTCTTCAAACCCATTGCCGCGCCAGTAACCGATCATCTGTTCGTTGGATTTGGTGGACACCATGCTATGGTGTTCCTGGCTGTAGCCGTTCCAAACTAGAACGGGCAAGAAGTTTGTGACTTCGGGATAGGCGGTGTGGAAGTGTCCCATCCCACTCATAATGTAGGGTTCGCCTAAGCCTCCGTCACCGAGGGTGAAGGGGAAAAGCTTGTCGCGGTGCAGCTTTGCTGCTGCCATTGCGAAGTGTTGCCCTTGTCCCAAGGGGCCAGCGGGTGCGAGAATGCCCGGAATGTAACCGGAGAGGTGTCCTAAGAGTCCGTGTTTTTCCCGGAAGCGATCGCGCAATTGCTGCACGGTCGTGATTCCCATGTCCTCTAGCGACCGATCCAAGAACATGGCACTATAAAATCCGGGGGCGTGATGCCCGACTTCGGTGATGATATTCTTGTAACCGAGCATAACCAACGCAGCATAGGCTTCTGCTTGAGAAGCAAAACCGCCTGGGTGTCCGGATGCTTTACTTCCAGTGACTTGCAAGGTCAAATAGCGTAAAGCATCTGCATACAATAAAGTTTGGAAGACAGCAGCCGGATCGGTGGGAGATGCGATGCTTGGCTTACCTTCTTCTATGGCAGGAGATTTTCCAGCCGTCTCAAATCCTGGCAAATTCTCGCCAAAATATTGAATTCCATCGCAAAAAGCAGGCGTCGCTAACATCGCCTCTTGAGTCGGTGCGGTCATAATCTCAGATTCCTCTTGTAAATTAAGTGCGCGAGAAGCTAAAAACGTAAAATGGCGTTGGCTTCCCGTAGGGTAGGTTCGTCAGCAGTGCTAGGATTGCGCGATCGCTACTCGCACCCATCCTATTGCTCGCTCTGTTGTATGGTTATTTCAGCCGGTAGGCGCTCATCAACCCAAAAACCGTTTTCCTGAAGACATTCGTACTCCAGACGCTAAGAAGTCCGTCCTTCAGCCAACTCCTAGCCTCTTAACCCTCGATCCTACAGCCTTCTAGGTCTATAAATCTCTTTTCTTTCTCCAGTTGTGAAGATTAAAATCTTATTAGAAATTAAACTTCTACTTATCTTTGTGTGAAATTCAATCAGAGGCTAACAAATTAGAATAATTTTTTACAACTAACAGGCAATTCCGGTTGTCAGTGCGGGTATAACTCAGATAGTCCGCGATTTTTTGTAAAATGGCGATACCCCGCCCCCCCGTGGCATTCTTGCTGATCTCCTCTGGTTTTTTAAGGCGGGCTTCTAAATTAAAAGGCGGTCCTTGATCCCAAATTCGGATTTCTAAACATTCCGAAAACAAATTAACTTCAATATCAATTGGAACATCTGAAGTTTTGCCTTTGTGGGCATGACGAACTGCGTTAGTAAAGCCTTCGGCCAGAGCTAATTGGCACTGTAGCCAAACTTTTTTAGGAATCTCAGGTTGATTTAAACCTTCAAACCATGACAAAACACCATCTAACGCCTTGAGGTCGCTGGAAAC
>NZ_JAMPJZ010000093.1:0-19365 GCF_039961835.1 Trichocoleus sp. ST-U1 | reverse complement strand
CCCCCTTATTCACCCGAACTCAACTTAATTGAAATCTTATGGAAGTTTATGAAATATGAATGGATAGAGATAGAGGCTTATCGGGACTGGAAAAGTTTAGTAAAGTATGTCAAAAATGTGCTAAAAAAAGTCGGAACCGAATATGTAATTAATTTTGCTTAAGCACTTATCATACTGTACGGACTGCTGGTTTGATCGCCGGTGGTGCAAAGGTTATCTACTACGAGCAAAGACACCTTTTGGAGGATACGGATTGCACTCACCCAACACTAAACAAGCGCGATCGCTGCCAGATGTCCGTGTTACTTTTGAACATTGAATACTAGGTCGTGGTTTTGTGCAGGAGGTTTGACTGTAGCCCAATGTGTTTCCTCTTGCTCTGATATGCCTACGCCAAGGGGTGTAAGGTATGCTGCCTTGTACCTCTGGAAGCAACAGTTCTACGATTTGCCTTAGGCAAAGCCCGATCGAGCGCTAACGAAACCATGAGGGGTTGAGGCGTACTACTAATATACTACAAACTTCTCTTTTAGGGGTATGGCACCGTTCCTGACAATTGAGTACCACAACGTCTGAAATTTTTTCCCTACAAGCAATCAAGGCTGTGAGCTTTCCTGTTTTTGTCAACGTCGATGAACAAAATGGAGATGCGAGAGCGTAGAGAGGTTGAGTGTAACTCAACCTCTCTTGGTCTTTTTTCCCTAACTCAAATTGTTATTGGGTGATTGACAACTGAGCAGGTATGTAAAACTTATGATGGTTCAATCCGATATATCGCGATAGATTAGTTTTAGATTTAAACGATATATCGCGATAACTCACAACCACAAGGAGCAAAGTATGTTCAGACACAGACAATTTCATCCCAGTTTTTTTGTACCAGCATGGGCAGGAGAAGGACAAGGACTGAGCAATCCATTCTTTATGAGTGGGCGACATGGACGCAGAGGTTCGTCGGGTGGCGGATGGGGAGATGAGCCTCGCACTCGTCGCGGTGACATTAAGTTCATTCTGCTTGGGCTTCTATCTGAGCGTCCCCAGCATGGTTATGAATTGATGAAAGAGCTGGAAGCACGTCGCGGTGGCTTTCGCCGCCCTAGTCCAGGCTCTGTCTATCCAACGCTTCAGATGCTGGAAGAAGGCGGTTATTTGACCAGTGAGGAGGTCGAGGGCAAGCGGGTTTATACCATTACCGAGAGTGGCAGACAATTCTTGAGCGATCGCAACCAGCACTCCCATTCAAGAAATGCTCACGATAGTTTTACAGAAAATAAGCCTTCTGAATTGATTGAATTGCGGCATACTTTAACCCAGTTAAATGATGCTGTCACCCAAGTTGCTCGAAGTGGCAATGTGGAGCAAGCCAATCGAGTACGCGATCTGCTTGTTCAGGTAAAGCGTGAGATTTACAAGCTGCTTGCAGAGCAGTAAGCGGGAGGTTGTTATGTTAGAGGTAACGAACTGCCCAACTTGCGTTGCTGTCTGTCGTACTCCGGGTCAAGATGCTGAGGGTTTACCACAGCTGAGAGCCTTTCAAAACACTGATGCACAGCAGAAAATTGAACAGTTGAAAAAATCTCTACACTATCTTCAGGAAACGCTTCACAAGGAACAGGCGACTGCAAAAGCCAAGATTCTCAGTCTAGAAGCGGAACTCTCAAAGCAAGCGAAAACCGCTTGGCGTCGATTGAGGCAAGTTGCTGTAAGCATTCAAAACCAAGCTATCAGAGCTTGTACTATATTGTAGTATGTTCGATAAAGCTTGCAGAATTAACTGGAGTTCATGTGGGAATGCAAATTGAACCATACGACCCTCGCCACCTTGATGCTGTTATTCGTCTTTCGCTTCGGGCGTGGACTCCAGTCTTTGATTCGATTCAGAACGCGATGAACGCTGAGGTGTACCAGGCATTCTATCCCAATCATTGGCGTGTGAGCCAGCAAAAAGCTGTTGAGGATGTCTGTGCTGCGGAAGACACGAACGTATGGGTTGCTATCGATGCAGGTTCTACTGTGGGATTTGTAGCCGTGAAACTACACTCAGACGACAGCATGGGTGAAATCTACATGGTTGCTGTCGATCCAGACTTTCAAGGTCATGGCATTGGTAGTGCTCTGATAGAATTCGCTCTGGCTTGGATGAAAGATGCTGGGATGTCTATTGCTATGGTTGAGACTGGAGGTGATCCTGGTCATGCCCCAGCGCGTCACACCTATGAAAAGGTGGGCTTTGAGCTATTCCCAGTTGCCAGATACTTCAAGAAGCTCTAAGTGCAGATGTATTGATTTCGCGATCGCATTGTATCCTTCAACTTAATGCGATCGCCCGATCTTGTAGTTCGGGTTGAAGTATGAAACCCGACACTCATCACTGCTTCTCCACCTGAACCCTGGTGCGATCGCCCAATCGAGTCATGTTTGTCACGTTACCTACTGATTCATACGCAAGGACTTGACACTACTCAACCCAACCTACAGCGAGAGGCGATCACACCCCAATCAACTAAAGCACAGCCGTCCGACTTCACCCAAGCCGTAAAACAGACCGCGCAACGACTGAACACCAAAGCCGAATATCTCCTAGGGGTGATGTTGTTTGAGACGGGTGGCGCTCTTGATCCGTGCCAGAAGGGTGCGATCGCGCTCGATGGAACCAGAGCCACTGGCTTGATTCAATTTATGCCGGATACTGCGAAGGAACTGGGGACAAACTCAGAGGAACTGTGCCGCATGAGTCAGGTTGAACAGATGCAATCGGTTGAGAAGTATCTAGTGCAGCGCGGTTTTAGTAGTGGTGGGATTGAAAAACTTTACAGCACTGCGTTTGCGGGGCATCCAAGCGATGACTCAAGCATCGGCGATGGATACCACACACTCAGCGGCGCTGTGAAAAGGATTGAACGCGAACACTTACCCCTAGCAAAGAATGTGTTAGGAAAATGAGCAGCTAAAGGCACTTGAGGGGTTTGAGTAGCAATCGTGCAGAAACTTACGCGCTTGGCTGAAACTTTAGACCACACCAAGAACGGCAAGACTTCCACAGGTAAGCAAAAGTTCAAGTGTAAACAATGTTCTAAAACTTTCAGCATCTAATTTATTCAGCCTAGTAATTGCGTAAGCGGGTTTTCGCTTCCCGCCTAGGCAACCTACAAAGGGGAAATCAAGACTATACAAGATTAACTACTATGCGAAATTAGTAACCATAGGATATCAAGTAATCTGCAATATTTGCAACGACAGGAAAAGCCTCAGCCATTTGTATGGGTGCAAGGATGATTGTAATTAAAATTGTTTGTTTAGTTTGTGCTGTGATAGCTCCATTAGCTCCTAGCTTTGCCAAAATCAAGTTTTCCTCAATATTTAGAAGCATATATTTTTTTCCATCAAGAGTAATACCGTCCTCATAGGCTTTCTGAGGATTATTGTATATATCAGCTAATGCCTTCCTTTCATTTGCTGAGGGTTCAAATCCTTTACTATGCGCCCATATACTATTACCATCTTTGCTAAGAATAGCGGCTTGAGATATCTTCCCTGTCCCAATAAGGTTAGTATCAATGTAATCTTGCCAGCTCATAGCTATGATTTTCTATGTGTATATACAAACATTTAGAAAATTAGCACGACTGAGAAAAGGAATGCAAGGACAGTTAAAACAGTTAAAAATATTTAATAAAAATTTTAGATTTCGAGAGCATAGATTCTCATTCTCATACGATTAACTCCCAGTCTCCCGGTGCGATCGCCCGCTCTTGTAGGTCGGATTGAAGGATGAAACCCGAAACCGATCGCTACTTCTCCACCTCAACCTTGGTGCGATCGCCCCATCGAGTCAGAAAAGCTATCTGTGGGACAATTGCAAACGTACTTAAGCTTGGGGATCAACTGAATGCTATGGCTTGTTGTACCCCTTGGGGTATTGATTGGAGTAGTCGGGCTTGGAGCAATTTATCAAGCATTTGCCACAAGTCGTGATCGCCTTATGTTTCTGCCACCTGGAAAATTAATTCAAATCAATGGTAAAAATTGGCACTGTCAAATTATGGGTAAAGGTTACCCAACAGTCATTGTAGATAGTGGAACCGGAGGGACTCACCTAGACTGGGAATTAGTGCAGCCTGAAGTTGCAAAATTTACAAAAATCTTGACCTACGATAGAGCAGGCTATGGCTGGAGTGCTATAAGTTCAGAACCACGCACAGCTGAGCAAATTGTTAGTGAGTTGCGGCAACTTTTGAGAGAGGTTGAAATTGAGCCGCCTTATGTCTTAGTGGGGATGTCTTTAGGTGGTTTATTCAGTCGCTTATCTGCCTATCACTATCCAGAAGAAGTCGCTGGGATGGTTTTAGTGGATGTTGCTCATGAAAGAATGTATGAGGACACACCAGTCCAATGGGTTGAATTAAACAAACGACTGGAAGGACTGTTAACTCATCTAGTGCCCATTATGGGACGTATCGGTCTGCTTCGTTTGCTTGTCGCTTTTGATTCTGTGCCTATGGCGGCTGGTTTATTCCAAAAATTTCCACCTTCACTTCAACCTCTGGCTAAAGCACTCTATTCTCAAACTCAGTTTGGGAAAACTTTTGCTCAGGAATCGGCAGCGGTATCAATCAGCATGAACCAGGTTGAACAAGCACGGCAAACAAAGCCGTTTCCTGATATTCCTCTGATTGTTTTGTCGGCTGGAAAGCCAGACTTCGACATAACACAAGATGTGCTTGAGAAACTGCAAGAATTACACGCAGAGCTAGCCAATGAGTCGCCTCAAGGCGTTCACATTATTGCTCATGAAAGTGGACATGCAATCCAACTTGATAAACCAGAATTAGTCATTGATGCAATTCGTCAAGTTGTTGAAAAAGTGCGTTGCAGTAGTGATCCTTAACAACCCTATTGGAGCGGAATGTCGATAGATGCTAGTCATGTTGCAAAGGTTAGTTGATTTCGCGATCGCATTGTATCTTTCAACTTAATGCGATCGCCTTTTCGTTCTTGTAAATCCTTGTTTAGAATCGGTGTCTAGTGCAGTTTTGGCTCAATTAGTGTTTGTTTAGGCAATAGTACAACTCAAATACGATAAGAGCATGGAATGTAATGATAGAGGAAAATACGCGGACAGACTTGCAACAACGGCAATGGATTTTTGATGTCAAAGATATAAATCTGATACCACAAGGAGCTTCATTTGTTAGCTTGTGGAAACAGTATACAAATGGCGTTGCGATCGCGCTGTCTATTCACTCTGAGAACGGTCAGTTTGCGTTGTATCAAGATGTGGGTCATGCGGCATCTGGAACAAAAAGAACTAATTGCGGTACATTTTCAACCGCAGATGCTGCGGTACATCAACTGATTCAAGAGTGCGATAGCTGGGATAATACGTGGGGTATCTAATAGCAAGCTGAGGGAAATAACGGGTGGATAAATGAGCATTGTGTAGATAGCATCACGCTTTATTACCGAGGGTATCGGGGCATAGTGACTGAAGTGCTATGGTTTGACGATACTGGAAAAGTAAAGAAAGCTTTGGTTTGTTACGCCATTAATATAACAAGGAAAGGTGAGTTATGAAGCAATCGCCAATTTCATCTGAATCGATTTCAGCACCGAGCGGTAAGACGATATATCCAGAACCTTATGCTTCCCTTGTGAAGGGACGACAAAAGCGAAAACTGGGTGACTATTTTGGGTTGACTCATTTTGGAGTTAATTTAACCCATCTCTCACCCGGTGCAATTTCTGCTCTTGCTCACAGCCACTCAAAGCAAGAAGAATTTATCCTGGTATTGGAAGGCAGCCCAACGCTGGTACTCGGCGAAGAGGAATTCGTTTTGCATCCCGGTGACTGCTATGGATTTAAAGCAGGCACAGGTATCGCCCATCAACTGATTAATCGCTCCCAAGAAAACGTAACCTATCTTGAAATTGGCGATCGCACTGAGGGAGATGAGGTTGTATTCCCAAATGACGATCTCAAAGCAACACAATTGCCGAATGGCGAATGGGCTTTAACGCACAAAGATGGTCGCGCATATTAATAGCACTGCCTAACAACCGCGCTGCATCGAAACGTTGGGCGATCGCATTCTATCTTTCAACTGAATGCGATCGCCCGATTTTATGAGTGAAGTGGTAATTCAAACGGAGAGTCTCAAGCTGATCCTCCAATCGACTGAGGAAATCCTCGCCTGGGTCGAGTCCCTGAGTCCTGCTGATAAGGCGGAAATCTCACCCGATTGGCTGGCGCGGGTTCGCGCCTCGACAGCGGTAGACCCGTGGACGCATGGATTCTCCTTAGTGGAGCGGGCTAGCGGTGCCGTCATCGGGAGCTGCGCGTACAAGGGTCCCCCAGACCAAGGAGGAGTCGTTGAGATTGCTTACGGAGTAGACCCGGAGTATCAAGGGCGCGGGTATGCTACGGAGGCAGCTAGGGCGCTGGTCAATTTTGCGTTCCGCAGTGGGCAAGTCCGTCTCGTTCGTGCCCACACACGGGCGGAGAACAACGCTTCGATGCGGGTACTTGCGAAGTGTGGATTTGAGCGTATCGGTGAGGTGGTAGACCCAGAGGACGGTTTGGTTTGGAGGTGGGAATTACAGCGAGAAGCCGCCTAACAGTTTGTATCCTTCAATGAGCATTTATCGTTACTTGATATCAAAATACAATTGGTGAGAACTCAGGACTACGCTTAGCATATAGCCCCAAAGCTAGGCGGTAGTTTTACTAAATTCAAATCGAAAACTCTAGTTGTACACCGATCGTTTAGCAGCAATGAGGAGCTGAGATGACTCTAAACCAGCAAGGAATAGTCATGATGCCTCACGAAGGCGATGTTTTGACAGTTGCCGGTGACGCTGTCACGTTCAAGGCATTGGGGCAAAACACTCAGGGGCAATATGCACTAATTGAGATTTTATGTAATCCTGAGGTCGGTACGCCCCCCCATATTCATAGTTGTGAAGATGAAGCGTTTTACGTTCTTGAGGGTGAAGTCGAGTTTCGCTTAGATGACCAAACTATTTTGGCAACACCCGGTACGTTCTTACATTCTCCCAGAGGACAAAAACACAGCTTCAAAAATACAGGAACGACGCGATCGCGAATGTTTTGTTGGGTAACACCTGCTGGTTTGGAAATGTTCTTTGCTGAAGTTGGGAAACCTGTAGCCGATCCACTTAATCCACCTGTGCCCGATCGGGCTGCGATCGATAAGCTGCTAGCGACTGCACCAAAATATGGACTCACAATCTTACCCCCTGAAGCATAAGTCCTTATTCTGTCCACTTGAAGATCGGGATTATGCGATCGCTGCTTTTAATTCCTAGGTTGAAATCTAACTTCGCGATCGCAGTGTATCCTTCAACTTAATGCGATCGCCCAATCGAGTCATGTTTGTCACGTTACCTACTGATTTACAAGCGAGGACGTGACAGACTCAACCCAACCTACAGCGAGGGGCGATCGCACTCGTTCCTGCTCTGCCTTGGCAAGCTCCGATGTGGCTCTGCCTCCAGCAAGCGGCAAAGCCGCATCGGAGCGGTAGTTGCAACATTAGGTTAATGCTGAATAAGAGGTATTGACCCTATTGTATAGTACACAATATAATCATTCATGATAATATATTGAAATGGATAACAGCTCAAATATCAACGAACGGAGACAAGTGGGGAGGCAGCTTTCGTTTGCCCTCTACAGTGCGTCTAACCGCATAATTCGGCTTCATCGACCCTTTCTTGAGCCTTTGGGTCTGACCTATCCGCAGTTTCTGGTCATGCTCGCTCTCTACGAGGACACCCCGCGCAGCGTGGGGGATTTAGGGCAAGAACTCGGTATGGATAACGGAACCTTGACGCCCCTCTTGAAGCGCCTTGTAAGCGCGGGATTGGTGACGCGCACCCGTGACCAGCAGGACGAACGCCGCGTTCTTATCGATCTCACAGAAGCTGGCGAGGCACTTCGCGAGACGGCGTGTTCGGTCCCTGAAAAGATCGAGACGGCCTGCCGTCTCTCCGATGAAGACCTTGCCGAGCTTCGCGACACCTTAAACGGGCTGGGCTTACCCCGTCAAACAAGCAGTGAAAAGGATGATTTGTCATGAATAATACGAAGAAAATGAACATCGGAATTTTGGGCACTGGCCATATCGGGAAGACTTTGTCCCGCAAACTGAGTGCGGCTGGACATGACGTGAAGGTGGCCAATTCTCGCGGCCCAGAGACCATCGAGGCCGATGTGCTCGCTTTCGGCGCACGCGCAGTCTCGACGGCTGAAGCCGTGGAGGACGTTGACGTGGTGATTCTCTCGATCCCCCTGAATCGCCTTCCCTCGATCGCGCCGCTGATCGCCAACCTACCAGCCGAGACAGTCGCGATCGACACGTCGAATTACTATCCGGGGCGCGACAGCAGGATTGACGCCATCGAAGCCGGTCAGGTCGAAAGTCTGTGGGTGGTCCAGCAGTTGGGCCGACCGATCGTGAAAGCGTGGAATTCGATCGGTTCTGACTCTTTCGCGAAGAAGGGAAAGCCTGCGGGAAGCCCAGATCGCATTGCTCTGCCCGTTGCGGCGGATCGGGAAACGGATCGCTTGGAGGGAATGGCGCTCGTTGAGGATACCGGGTTCGACGCCTTCGACGCGGGCACGCTTGCGGAATCGTGGCGGCAGCAGCCTGGTGCGCCGGGCTATTGCACGGATCTCACCCGCGAGGAGATGCCGGCTGCGCTAGCGGCAGCCGACGCGGCGCGATTACCCAAGCGGCGCGATCTGTCCGTGGCGGCAATCGTGGAACGGGTTGGGGACAGCAAGACGAATCCCGATGCGGAATATGGCGTTCGCCTAAACCGTGCATTATTTATGTAAATTTTCACGAATTCCAGAGGAAAACAAGATGAGTGAGAAGAAAGTTTGGTTGATCGCGGGAACGTTGAGCGGTTTTGGCAAAGGGCGACAAGGTTGTGGCAACAGCGCGAAAGCCAGAACTTTTGACTGATTTAGCGATCCCCCGATCTTGTAGTTCGGGTTGAAGGATGAAACCCGACACTCATCACTGCTTCTCCACCTCAACTCTGGTGCGATCGCTCAATTGAGTCATGTTTGGCTTGACGTTACCCACTGATTCACAAGTAAGACGTGACAAGCTCAACCTGACTTACAGTGAAGGGCGCGATCGCACTGCGCCTATTTAGCTTTACAAAATAACAAAACCAAAGCCATTAAATTGCAGAAAATACCAAATGAAATTGTAGAAAAATCATGAGGTTCTCTGACTAATAGACTTGACTGTTTAGGATTTTGTAAAAAACTATTAATCGTAGATACCATTTCTCGCTTACCTTGGGCATAGTTAGTGGATATAGAGCCGAATTTTAATACTCTTTCCTCGGTTACTAAAATACAAACTGTCATTCGAGAAGTTGGCGATTGTTCGATTCTAGCTTCTTTAAGCTGACTTAGTGGAAATTGCTTAAAACTTGTTCCCGACAGGGTAAGATGAGAAATTTCACAGGTATTGGGTGCCTTTCCAGTTCGACTACAACCAAGTGAATATACCTGAAATCCTTCCGAAATTAGAAAGATTCCCACTGTCAGTAACAGGGTATCGAACATCCATTTTTTCCAAGGAATATTAAAAATAAGACTAATTATTAAAGCTGTTGCTGGTAATGCAGAGGTTATATCAATTCTTTAATATTTTGCTACACATCGCTCACCGCATCTGGAGCGAGGCGAGCGTCTGGAGTGTCAGTCATCTGTAGCAAACCTTAAAGAGAAACGATATTACTTGTTGAAGGTTGATTTCGCGATCGCATTCCATCCTTCAATTTAGTTCGGTAGAGAGAGGAAAGTTATAGAACTGCCTAATAAAACACGATCAAATCCTCTACCAATTTGAAGCATTTGAATTTTTTCACGAAAGCAGATGCGGAACGCTGGGGAATTTAGACTGCAAACAATCAGAGGAGAGTTGCTGTGAGATATCGAAGAGTGCAATCATTCTTCTGCGATCGCGCGATCATTCTGCGATCGCCCTTGTCCTTTCGGGCTTGCTGTTAATCTCCAAGGCAAGCTTGTTCCAGACTTCTGCGAAGGACGCTAGCGCATCCCGCTTCGCTAACGCACAAATCCCAATGCAGCCCACGCCATCTAATCCCTGTAGCGCTTTGGCTCAGAGAGATTTTACAGCCATTCCCGATGCTCCACCGCAATTCTTTCAGCTCAAATCATTCCTTCTACGGCTCAGACTCCTGAATACTGTGAGGTGAAAGGATACGTTTTATCGAACTTAATTGTGTTTTAATCCCTAATGGATATTTGAGCTGATTGGAAGAAGTAGCACCAAAACAACTCCTCTCACAGCACCAGAGTTGAGGGCGCAAATTCTCAAAATATGGCGTTCCAGTTTCATGCCATAGAAGACGAGAGCGATCGCCCTAGTAATCTCCAACTTGAGTTAGACACCAAGTAGGCGCTCCAGCCCTAACATTTGGGTTAAGTAGTATTAAGGCTGAGCAGATGTCGTCCCAATTGAACCGCGATTCAGAAGAGCTTAAGGCACAAGAAACCACATTGTTCGATCGTACCTTTCGAGACAGCTCTGGCAAGATTGTCATTGCCCAGCCACCCAATCTACCGCTTTTGGTTGGGTTGGCAGCGACCCTACTTCAACTTGTTCTGCCTAGCGGCAATCTTCAGGCAGGAGTTGATTTAGTAGGGTTCGGCGCGTTATTCACCTGGGCATGGCTGGAGTTGTTTGAGGGGGTCAACTACTTCCGCCGGGCGCTTGGTTTGGTGGCGTTGGGGGGCCTTCTAGCGTTCAGACTCCACATCGGTTGAGCTAGGAAACTCCAGAAGCGATCGCATTCTTAACCAACCAATAGACCTCTTGCAAATTAGGCGTTAGCGCTATTGCGAAGTTTTCTGAAAATCAGAAAAATCAGGACGTGTGAATGCTTAAGTGTCCTGAGGATGAACTATAAAATAGCGCAAACCTTCTGTTGTCAACACTTCAAACGTCGCTTTGGGTTACGTTGCCATCTGATTGCTGCTCTGTACAACTATGAGCATTCCCACTCCGCCTCATCCTGTTTAATTTGCAAGAGGTCGATTCATCAAGCTGTATCGCAGATAAATTTAAGCGTTGGGCAATCGCCTACTAAGAGCATTGCGAATTAAAATTATCAGAACTCCTAAACCTGTAAACACTAACGCCAAAATGTGACTTTCACGAGAGGCAAAGGCAATCAGAATTAAGTTGGAGATTAGCGCTAAAGCTGGAATCGCAGAAGGAACCTGAAACCCAGTGGTTCGGGGTTCTTGTCGTTTTATCACCAGCAGTGAGAGGTTGACGAGAGAGAACATTGCCAGAATCAAGGTTGCAGTTGTTCCGGCTAGGAATTGAAGTGTACCTGAAAGCGCGAGAAAAATCACGAGCGGCAGAATGACAACCAGCGTACGGTAAGGAGTTGCGCGGCGTGGATGTAATTTTCCTAACCAAGCTGGAAGCAGTCCTTCCCGCGACATTCCGTAAAGCAGCCGCGATGCCGTGACAAAATTCAGCAAAGCAGTATTGAGAACGGCGAACAGCGCAATCAGTGAAAAGATGACTGCTGGAAAATTTGGCTGCGATCGCTGAACGACTTCGAGAAGAGGAGCTTTCGAGGCGGCAAGTTCCGCCGAACTGATTACCTGAACGGCAAGCCAGGAAACGAGAACATAAATGATACCGGCAATCCCCAGGGAAAGCAGAATTGCTCTGGGAACATTGCGCTGGGGATCTTTCACTTCTTCGGAAACATTGACAATATCCTCAAACCCAATGAAGGCGTAGAAGGCGAGTGCTGCTCCCTGAACGACGGCTATCCAACCAATCGGTGATGCGTTGGGGACGGGAATGGGAACCGGATTCGCTGCGCCTGCTGGGTTCCCGATGAGGAAAACGGTGGCGACAAAGATAACAATCAGAAGACCTGAAACTTCAAGAGACGTGCAAAAAATATTTAAGGCTGAGGACTCCTGCATTCCCCTAAAATTGACAAATGCAAGACCCGCAAATAGCGCCAGGATAATCAACCAATCTGGAATCGCTGGAGCAAAAGCATTGAGATAGCCTGCAAACGCTTTTGAGAGCGTCGCCATCGAAACAAGACAGGTACAAAACATCAACCAGCCTACCAAGATTGAGAGCCAATCCCGGCGAAATGCTCTGTGGATGAAACTAGCGACTCCGCCGCTTTGGGGAACTCGATTACCGAGTTCTGCATAACTTAATGCAGTGAGAGCGGCAACAGTCATAGATACTAGGAAAGAAACCCAAACCAAAGAGCCGGAAAGTCCGGCAATTTTTCCGACCACTGCATATATTCCGGCACCGAGAATATCACCAACCCCATAAATCACCAGCGTCGGCAATCCAAACACTCGCTTGAGTGAATCCGCTTCTGCATTCGGTTCCATAGAATTTTTCTTATCCTTGTATTTTCCCAATCTTGCAATCTTTCTGCTCGTCAGTATAGGGGGTAGGAGGTGGAAGCGCGATCGCAAATTGCTAAGACACAAGCCACGATTAAACAAGGCTTGCAAATAAGGACTGTTTCGCCACATTTAGGCGATCGAGAATGGCTTGGCTAGCAGCTTCATCCAGAATAATTAGTGCAGCAGCAGCAGATCCGGCATCTGAAATAATGATTCATAAACCAGTACTGCACCACCAATCGCCGCCGAATCTTCTCCAAATTGGGAAATCTCTAACCGGAATCGGGCTGCACTGTCAAAGCCATATCCGCTTCTATCGGGCAGACAATTTTGCAACATCTCATCCAATTGCTCTTGTACGTAGGGCACCAGCACCGCCAGCGATCCTCCAAAGACAATCCGTTCCGGGTTGAGTACACCCACTAACCCCCGTACACCCCAACTCAGATACGTTCCCCACTGTTTTACAACCGCTTGCGCGATCGCATCCGCTTGTTCCAACCGAGACAGTAGCGTATTCAGGTCGATCGTCTCTCCACTTTGTTGATGATAGGCACTCAATAGCCCAACCTTGCTGCATAAAGCTTCTAGCGTCCCTGCACGCCCCCCTACGGATATCTGAGAACTATGCGGGTCAATCATCAGTTCGCGAACTTCGCTCGCAGTGCCCCCCGCCCCCCGTAACAAACGATTATTCAGTACCATTCCCGCCCCCACCCCGACACCCAGAAACAGGTAGAGCAAGCTATGGCTGGGCATTGAGCCACTCAAATACGTCTCGACAAGCGCACCTGCATTCGCATCATTCTCGATAAACAACGGCACATCCAGATAGGGATTTAAATAAGGTCGCAAGTCCACATTCTGCCAATGCAATCTAGGGGCACGAAGGATAATTCCTTCCCGATTTAAAGAGCCTGGAACCGTGATGCCAATTCCCCGATATTTCGCTTCGCCGTCTGGATTTGCCTGCCAGACTTGTTGGATCAACTCGACTAATTGCTGGGTAACGGTTGCTGGATCGGTGTCTGCGGTCATGGATGCTTCTACTCGACGAGTCACTTGTGCTGCCAGGTTGAGTTCAATGACGCGGATATTTTCATCCCCAAGGGCAACTCCGATAAAAAAGGCTCCCTCTGGATCGAGTTCTAACTCCACCCCAGGACGCCCCCCTTCTTTTCCAGATGCAGTTTCCTTTCCTTCTCGCAGGAGTCCAGTTGCAATCAGTTCTGCCGTAATTACGGTGACGGTTGAACGAGTTAAGCCCGTTCTTCGTGCAATCTCGGCGCGGCTGAGGCGCGGGTGATAGCGTAGCAAACTGAGAATCCGAGCGAAGTTGATTTGCTTGAGCAGGCTGGCATCAGTCGTGAGTTTTTTCTGGTTGGCATTTGTCTTCATAAGAAACTATCTGCCCTGTTGTTTGTTGTAATGACAAACTATCATAAGTTAGTTTGTTCGTTAAACAAACAATCTAAGATGAAATTATTGAAGTTAATCGGTCTCAGTTATGCGAACCTTCCAACAAAAACGGAATTACAACCAGCTTGAACAACTCTCTCTCCAAGTGAGTAAGTTAGTCAGCTTAAAGCTACAGGGGATGTGGCAGGCTTTTGTCAATGACTGGTACACACCGGCTGGCGAACCACGAATCCAGCAAAAAAGCGATCGCGCTGGCAACAAATACTGGCGAGTTTGCGATCCGGCAAGCGATCGCACTATCCGCTTTGACGACAGGCAAGAATTGACGATTTGGCTGGATGAACGACATTATCGCAGATCGCAACCGAATCTCTGGAACATCAGCGACTAAGCCCATACGGTAAGCGATGTTCTTGAGAACATGAAAACTCAATTTTGCTGTGTCAAGGTTATTACCCCATCATCTCAACCCCGATTGCACTGTGCTAACCCCTGTGTAACTTCCCGCACAAGCAGGATAGGGGTTCTAGATTTCAACCTGTGCAGCACTCGACAAACCCACTGATGAAGGAAATATCCATGAACTCCACAAAGAATATGATGACCGCTCTGTTCTCAAAAGCTCTCACCAGCCTACCGGAGCAACCCTCCTCGGCAAAAAGCCTAGGTCGCGTGCTACTAGTGGCTTCTAGCACAAACACACTGCAACTGAAAAATTATCGCGTCGTTCCCACAGGGTACTCCCTAGAAGACCTTACCGTGCCAGTCCAGCAGTTCATTGAAGCTGGCTACGAGGTGGTCATTGCCACACCCGATGGCAAAAAACCCGTCATTCTTGCTCATGCCAACGACTCCCGCTTCGACAACGATCCCGAAGCGCTACAACACGCGATCGCATTCCTTGACACCTACCCCAGTATGCAGAACCCGAAGACATTAAAAGCAGTGTTGTCAGAGGGATTGGATCGCTACATCGGTGTCTACGTTCCCGGTGGTTATGCACCGATGAATGACTTAATGCAAGATCCCGACCTCGGACAGATACTGCGCTACTTCCATAAAACGTCGAAGCCAAGCGCCTTCTTGTGCCACGGCTCAGTTGCAACGCTAGCCGCTTTGCCGAACGCCACCGCCTACCGGAAGGCTCTCGTAGATGGCGATCGAGAGGCGGCGAAGGCGGCTGCTGCGGATTGGCAATATGCTGGCTACCGCATGACCAGCTTCTCGAACGAAGAAGAATATCCGATTGAACGGGAGATCCTCGACGGTCAGGTGCCATTCTATGTCGCCGATGCGCTAGCCAGCGCTGGCGGTCGGGTTGAGCATAGTTCGAGCGACCAAAGCTTTGTTGTGCAGGACAGAGAGCTGATCTCCGGTCAGAATCTTGCCTCGGATCGCGCGATCGCCCAAGAGTTCGTCGAAGCGCTCGACGAGGCGCGAGTTATCCCCATCTGGGTCAGAAAGCATTTTTTGGGAAAGGCTTAATGTAAATTTGCCAAGACACTGACGCTTGTCCCTTGCACCCCAACCCGTTTCGCAATCGTCTTTGTCTGTAACCCTCATCTCACAGGAGCAGAATGGCTGTTCGGATCTTAAAACGAACAGCCATTCTTGCCTTTGGTCGTGATGTCCAATAACGGTTGACGTTGCTTGTGGTTGATGTCCCTAATCGCTACTCAGCGCTTTAACTTTCCAGAAAGGTTTGATCGCTGGATTGTGCGTGTACTTGTTGTTACATTTTTTGCAACAGAGATATCAATCGGCTAAATTTAGCTGAGATTAACAGAAAATACTCTTTTATCCAGCAATTAAAAAATATATGCAGAAAATAACTCGGATTTTATTCGCTACAGCTATAACCTTGAGCATTTTAGGTTTTCCCACCAAAGCATTTGCTAAAGCTAAGATTCAGATCGCCATCCTTTTAGATTCTAGTAATAGTATGGATGGACTCATAGACCAAACTCGTACCCAACTTTGGCAAATTGTCAACTCTTTAACTAAAGTAACCAAAGATGGCGAAGTCCCAGAATTAGAAGTTGCTTTATACCATTATGGAAATGATAGTTTACCTTCTGAAGAAGGTTTTGTTAGACTTTTAACTGGATTTACTCCAGAATTAGATTTAGTTTCAGAAAAGCTATTTAGTATCCAAACCAACGGCGGTCAAGAATATGCTGGCTGGGTAATCCGCTCAGCTGTAAAAGAATTAAACTGGAGTAAAGATAAAGCAGATTTCCGAGTTATTTTTATTGCGGGTAATGAATCATTCGATCAAGGTCCGATCGTTTGGCGCGAAGCAGTCGATCTCGCTGCTAAGGGAAATACTTTAGTGAACACTATCTACTGTGGTTTATCAGAAGATCGGGAGCGACAACTTTGGGCTTCAGGAGCTGATTTAGCACAAGGTAGCCACTTCAATATTAATCAAGACGAAAAAACTGAATTTATTAAGTCTCCTTACGATGAGCAAATTGCTACTTGGAATGATAAGCTCAATCAAACTTACATTCCCTACGGTGCAGAAGGAGAAGTTGGACAACAGCGTCAGAGCATTGAAGATATTAACTCCGGCATGAATTTGGCTATGCGCGGTAACTCCAAAGCTTCTGCCTATTACAACAATGCTTCTTGGGATTTAATTGATGCTCTCGATAAGGGAATCGTTAGCCTTGAGAAATTACCAAATAGTGCTTTGCCGAAAGCTATGCAAGGGATGACTTTAGCTCAAAAGCAAGAATATGCAGCAGCGAAGAAAGCCGAAAGAGAGACAATTCAAAAAACGATCCGCGACTTATATCAAAAACGTAGCGAATATGTTGAAAAACAGCGCAAGGTTAGTGCTAGTAGTAGCAAAAATACCCTTGATTCTGTAATTATTCAAAGTCTCCGCAAGCAATTAGCAGCTAAAGGATTTAAGCTTCAATAATTCCTGGGCTACTCTAGAGTTAATTCAAACTTGGTTTGAGATATTCAGGACTTACGCAGAAGCCGAAAAGGAAACAAAGATGCAACCGTAACGGGTTGGTGCGTAAGCCCTATTGTGTATTAGGTGTATTAGCGATATGACAAAGGCGGCGTACAATTTTCTTGCCCTAAAAATAGCTTGTAGGCGGGATTCTTGCTTTCATCCCAAAAGCGATAACCGAGGGTATCGAGAAATGCCTGCCACTCTTCCATCTCGCGGGGAGGCACTTGCATCCCTACGACAATTCGCCCGTAGTCTGCGCCATTATTGCGATAGTGGAACATACTAATATTCCAGTTAGGACTCATAGAACCGACGAACTTCATTAATGCGCCGGGACGTTCGGGAAACTCGAAGCGATAAAGCAATTCATCGCAAGCGAGGGGAGAACGTCCGCCAACCATGTGACGTAAGTGCAATTTGGTCAGTTCGTCATCGGTTAAGTCCAGGGTTTTGAACCCGCAAGCTTCAAAACTTTCTGCCATCTTTGCCGCATCAGCACGGTTTTGAATTTGCACGCCGACAAAAATCTGAGCTTCTTTTTCATCGGCAATGCGATAGCTAAATTCAGTAAGATTGCGTCTCCCAAGACATTCGCAAAACTTACGGAGACTACCCGGTTGTTCGGGAATTGTAACAGCATAAATGGCTTCGCGGCGTTCGCCAAACTCGGCTCGTTCTGCGACAAAGCGGAGGCGATCGAAGTTCATGTTAGCACCGCAAGCAACGGCAACTAGCGTTTGTCCTTCAATTTGCTCCCGTTCGGCATAGGCTTTCGCACCTGCGATCGCTAATGCACCCGCTGGTTCTAAAATCGATCGCGTATCCTCAAACACGTCTTTAATTGCAGCGCAAGTGTCATCCGTATCCACCAAAATGATTTCATCGACGTACTCTTGACACAACCGGAAGGTTTCTTCCCCGACTTCCCGCACTGCAACCCCATCGGCAAATAAGCCTACATTCGACAAGCGCACCCGTTTCCCAGCTTTCAGGGATTGATGCATCGCATCGGCATCAACGGGTTCAACGCCAATAATCTTAATATCGGGACGCAACCTTTTTACATACGCCGCAATACCAGCGATTAATCCACCACCGCCAATCGCCACAAAAATAGCATGAATGGGTTGCTGACATTGCCGCAGAATTTCCATCCCAATTGTCCCCTGTCCGGCAATTACGTGCGGATCGTCAAAGGGGTGAATAAAGGTTAAGCCTTTTTCGGCTTCCATCTGACGGGCAAAAGCATAAGCATCGTCGTAAGTATCTCCATGCAATACAACTTCTCCCCCACGCGCTTTGACGGCATCCACCTTCACTTGCGGCGTGGTGACTGGCATGACGATAAGCGATCGCGTTCCTAACTGACGCGCAGCCAGGGCGACTCCTTGGGCATGGTTCCCTGCGGATGCAGCAATGACACCCTGCGCCAGCATATCCGGCGACAGGTGCGCCATCTTGTTGTAAGCACCCCGCAACTTGAAGGAAAACACTGATTGCATATCCTCCCGCTTAAGCAGGAGTTTGTTATTGAGCCGTGCGGAGAGGTTTGGAGCGTATTCTAGGGGTGTTTCTTGGGCGACATCATAGACACGAGCCGTCAGGATTTGTACCAGGTAGTCGCAAAGCATGGGGTGAAGGGGGTTACAGATGGCGGATGGAAGACAATTTTACTTCACTGGTAGATTCTGTGGTGTGGAAGTGAGAAGCGATCGCGTTGGTCACAGATGAATACCAGCTGCTAAACTGGTCTGACAACAGTCGTCTTTGAGCTACCACAGGAATATGGATCAAGCTTCTATGAAGGATGTCCCCCGAAATATGAGGCGAACGGGGATGCTCCTTTTTCGTGATGCCTTTATGGAAGCTTTGCAAGGTGAGACGCCGATGTGTGTGGTACATGCAGCTCATGCGGCAGAGATCCTGTTAAAGGCTCGAATAGCTCAAGAACACCCGCTGTTAATCTTTTCCAAACTGCCCAAGCCGAACTCCACTAAGGATGCTCTCACGCTGATTGATTTACTAGAAGGCGGGCGCACCCTATCCTATGAGGAATTGCCCGATCAGCTATGGGCAACTACAGGAATCAAGATTGAGCGGCTTGATCAATACCGTGAATTCGGTAGATTAAGAAACCAAATTATTCACTTTTCCATGACGAACGCGAAGGCGCTGGATAAGCTAACAGTGCGTTATTCTCTTGAAGTATTAGATCCTTTAGTAGAAAGCTTCTGGACGAGATCAGTTATTGATTTCATAACAAATGATCCCCATCCCGACTACGCCGACAGCTTTCACAGTGGAGTGTTGGAAAACTCAATCATAGAGCAAGGATTTCCTATAGATCAACGGTTGAGGCGATTATTGGGAGATGTTAGTAGAGAAAGTTGGGAAAAATTACAGGAACACTTTAAAGGGATTGAGTCTAGAACTGATAAAGAGTGGGAAGCTGATTACGAAACCTTGGCAGAATCGCAGTCTGCTTATGCTGATGACAGAGACC